>DATCWN010000003.1:0-7100 GCA_036566285.1 Hanamia sp. | reverse complement strand
TTACAGTTCCCTCCCCTGGAGGAGCTGGAGGAAGGCCTAAAGTCCCATCGGCATATCTTTCTTCTGCCTGTTTTTGGCAAGTGAAGGATCCATCTCAATAGCTTTATCACATATCTTCTGGCCCTTTTCTTTTTGCCCCATTTTTTGAAAAGTCATGCCCGCCATAAATAAAGAAGGAGCATCTTTCGGATTAATGGTTAATAGCTTTTCAGAATAGCCAATCGCATTTTCATAGCGCTTCGTTGAATACATAGCATACGCGATATTATTCAGTAGTTCTGTGTTGTTGGGTTTTCTTTCCAGAACAATATTCAGTGTCTTGATTCCATTTTCTGTATCGCCGGTATATACTTGAGCAAAGCCATAATTTTCATAAAAATCATTGGTTTTGTTATAGCCATTATCGGCAGCCCTATTGAAATATTGTAGAGCATTTTTAAAATCATTTTGGTTATAATAAATAAGCCCCAGTTCATACATCCACGCATTTCTTGTAGGTTCTATTTCAATGGCTTTTTGAAATTGCGGAATGGCATTCTTTTCATTTTCCAATTCGAGATAAGTGCGGCCTAAAGTATAAACCGCCTGGCCATCTTTGTTATTTTTTGAAATAGCTTTTTGCAAAAAAGTGAGCGCCTTGCCATAATCTTCGGTATTATAATAACTCATCCCCAAAATGCGATCTGCATCGGCACAATCTTTACATTTTTGTACAAGTTCAATGGCTTTTGGGTATTGGCGATTATTAAAATATAAAGTCGCCAATTCTTTTATCACATCATTATTGGAAGGTTGTAATTGATACGCTTTTGTAAAATTTTGAGTGGCCTCGTACACCCGGCTCATTTCAAGATTGGCTTTCCCATTGGCAATGTAAGCTTCTGTAAAATTGGAATTTAGTTGTATGGCTTTATCAAAATTTTTAGCAGCTACTGCAAAATGACGCAAACCGGATTCTTCTACTCCTCTCTTAAAAAAGTATTGAGAACTGTCTGGTTGCTGAGCAAATAACACCTGGGAAACAAAGCACGCCAATGTTGTGAAGATTACATTTTTCATAAAGAAAAGATTCGTTCCGTAAGGAAATTTTGCAAATAGTATTCCATTATTGAAGTACTATAGCACTTAACGCCGGAAGGTGCAGATTTATTTCAAAAAGCATATCTTTTTTATCTATAGAATTGGTTTCTATTTCCTGGTTGGAAAATCTTCCGCTTCCATAATATTGCGGATCATCACTGCAAAATATTTGACGCCATTCAGCTTTTCCCTTGCTTTGTATTTTCCAGTTCATTCTTTCTACAGGGGTCATGTTGAAAATTATCAACAGATCATCTTTCTTTTTTTTACCTTTTCGTTTGTAAACCATTACACATTCATCACGATGGTTAAGGTCTATCCATTCAAAACCTTTTGGGTCAAACTGATTTTCAAAAAGTGCGGGCTGCGAAACATACAATTTATTGAGATCCTGCACACAACGCTGCAATTTTTCATGAGGTTCGTATTTCAACAAATACCAGTCGAGTTCCCTGGAAAAATTCCATTCAGAAGTCTGGCCAAATTCATTCCCCATGAAAAGTAATTTTCCTCCGGGATGGGTAAACATGTAAGAATACAATACACGAAGATTGGCAAACTTCTGCCAGGTGTCGCCGGGCATTTTATAGATCATCGGAGATTTTCCATGAACCACTTCGTCATGGCTCAGTGGAAGCATAAAATTTTCATCATAATAATAAACCATGCTGAAACAAAACTTATCCTGTTGATCTTTTCTAAATACCGGATCTACTTTAAAATAGTTAATGGTATCGTGCATCCAACCCATCATCCATTTCATACCAAAACCTAAACCGCCGGCGGTGGTGAGGCCCGTAACCTGTGGCCAGTCAGTAGATTCTTCTGCAATCATCTGCACATCAGGGAAATCGCGATACACCATTTCATTTAAATTTTTTATAAATGCAATGGCCTCCAGATTTCCATTTCCTCCAAATTCATTCCGTTCCCATTCGCCCTCTTCTCTTGAATAATCCAATCGCAACATGGAACTTACTGCATCTACGCGCATACCATCAATATGATATTTATCAAACCAATACCTTGCATTGCTTATAAGAAACGATCTTACTTCACCTCTTTTATAATTGAAAATATATGAGTTCCAATCGGGATGAAAACCTTTTCTCATGTCAGCATATTCATAAGTATGCGTACCGTCGAACATGTATAATCCATGCGCATCATTAGGAAAATGAGAAGGCACCCAATCGAGAATGACTCCAATATTTTCATGATGAAAAGCATCAATCATTTCCATAAAATCTTCGGGTATGCCAAACCGTGAGGAAGGCGCAAAATAACCCGTGCCCTGGTATCCCCAACTGGCATCATAAGGGTATTCCATCACAGGCATTAACTCTACATGAGTGAATCCCATTTTCTTTACATAAGGCACCAAAAGCCTGGTTAATTCTTTATAAGAATTAAATGAATCCTCATCATTCGGATCTGGCTTCATCCAACTTGCTAATTGGACTTCATAAACAGACCACGGGGCGTTAAGTGAATTATTCTTTTTTCGTTTCAACATCCAGGCTTTATCGTTCCATGAATGTTGTATATTTTTTGTTTTAGAAGAAGTGCCTGGCCTGAGTTCCCAATGATTGGCAAAGGGATCGCCTTTGTAAAGTTCCAATCCTTCATAGCCTATGATATGATATTTGTAATTCTCATACTCCTTTAAGTCTGGAATAAAACCTTCCCAAATGCCTGATTTTTCGAGACGTACAAATAAAGGATGCGCGTTAATATCCCAGTTATTAAAATCCCCCACAACACTTACTGATGTTGCATTTGGCGCCCATACGGCAAAATAATAACCGGGTGTTTTTAAAACTGTTATGGCGCGTGAGCCAAACTTGTTATAAAGACTATAATGAGTGCCGTTTTGAAAATTTCTAAGATCTTCGTCATCAAACAAGGAATAATTCCAGACAGATTTTGTAGCATCTACAAAGTTTTTTTCTTCGTACGGTATCATTTTTTCAGACATGAAAGCAAATTTGAAATTTTCTAAATAAAGTTATCCTATTTGCGTTAATGAAAATAAAGATTTAAAAAAGAAGCCCATACACTACCATTCATATAAATTCCTTGTATTTTTTGATTTCTTTTTCTTATCATTGTCAGGTGTTATTGTTTGCTAACCCTATTAACACTCACTCTTTGTAGCCAAAACTAATATGCACAAGGTCATCTTTCTTTTCGGGTTTTATGTGTTGCCACAATTATTATTTTGTCAAAGCGCTTCCATAAAGGGAATACTATCAGACTCTTCGAAGCAGGAAAAGATTATGTATGCTGTAGCGTCGGTTTTAAAACAGAAGGACACTACATTAGTAACGTTTTCCAGGAGCGACAAAGATGGGGATTTCAAAATTGATCATCTTGAGCCCGGTCAATATATTCTACTCATAACTTTTCCAAAATATGGCGATTATGTGGAAGCAATTAATTTAAAAGAGAAGGAAACAATTGATTTGAAGAACATTTTTCTTACAGAAAAAGCGAAGCTTCTTCAGGAAATAATTATAAAGCAAGCGGCGATAAGAATAAAAGGCGACACCACAGAATTTGCAGCTGATAGTTTTCATGTAAAGCTAAACGCTACCGTTGAAGATCTTCTTAAAGAATTACCCGGTGTGCAGGTTGATAAAAATGGACAGATAACCGCACAGGGACAAAAAGTACAAAAAGTTTTAGTGGATGGAGAAGAATTTTTTAGTGATGACCCCACTGTAGCGACAAGAAATTTGAGAGCAGATGCTGTTGACAAAGTTCAGGTCTTTGACAAAAAAAGTGACCAGGCAGAATTTACCGGAATTGATGATGGTGAAAAAACAAGAACCTTAAATTTAAAATTAAAAGACGATGCCAAAAGAGGATATTTTGGAAAAATATCCGCAGCAGCTTTGGATAAATATTATAATGGCCAGGCATTAATCAATGCTTTCAAAGGCAAAAGAAAAATTGCTGTATTTGGAATTATGAGCAGCACAGACCAAACGGGTTTGAATTGGCAGGACTCAAGGAGCTATGGTTTTGGTGGCAGTAATGTGGAAGTTGATGGAGGGTCGGGCGCTGTATTCATCACACCGGATAATAATGAATTAGGGACTTCAGGTTATTACGGGCAAGGCTTGCCGGAAAGCATCAAAGCGGGTTTGCATTTTTCCAATAAATGGAACAACGATATTTACAATACCAGTGAGAATTATTTATTCAATAAACTTTCGGAACGAAGCGCCGGCAATACTTACCGGCAGAACATACTGGCGGATTCAGTTTATTATGATCGTGAAAGCGCCAATATGCATTCTGATAAAATGCGTCATTCATTGACCGGGTTGATGGAGATACAACTGGATTCTTCATCCTCATTAAAGATAACGGCGAATGGCTACGCGGGAACCGATGAAAGCAACCGTCAATATAATTCACAGGCGCTGAGTGAAGAAAACAAATTGGTAAACAACAGCATCAGAAATACTTCTTCAAAAGGAGACAATGCCAACCTCAATACTTCCGCCATCTGGAGAAAGAAATTTAAAAAGAAAGGCAGAACCATTTCCATTAATGTAGATGAGAAATATACAGAGTCTAACAGTAATGGATACCTGCTAAACAGTTCAGATTTTTATAATGATGGAAACACCATTTTTAAAAAAGATACTACAGATCAGAACAAAAAAAACAACACACGCAATAATGTAATAGGGACTAAAATTACTTATACGGAACCTCTTTCAAAAAAGTCTTTCCTTGAATTGAATTATTCATTTTATAATAATAGCAGCACACAAAAAAGATTGAGTTATAATAAAGACATCAATGCAAAATATTCTATGCTGGTAGATTCATTGAGCAATGATTTTAAATACATTTACAACACCAGCAGTGTGGGAATTAATTATCGGTACAATGCCAAAAAATATAATTTCTCTTTAGGTGGAAACATTGCCAACACTGCTTTTCAGCAGACCGACCTGGTTAAAGACACCACGCGCAAATACAATTATTATAACTTTTTTCCAAGGGCCAATTTTAGTTATAAGTTCAGCGCCTTCAGTAATATCAGCCTTACTTATAGCGGCAATACTACCCAGCCTACTATAGATCAATTGCAACCTTTAAGCAACAACAATGATCCCTTGAATATAATCATTGGAAACCCATCACTGAAGCAGCAATTCCAGAACAGCTTCAATTTGAATTATAGTAATTTTCAATTAATAAACGAGCGATTTATTTATCTCGGTTCTTATTTTTCTTTTACCAAAGATCCGATAAACAGCAGTTATACGATAGACGCATTGGGTAGAAAAGTAAGCCGGTATGTCAATACAGATGGGAATTATTCAGGAGGAATTTTTGGAGGACTTAGCATTAAAATACCAAAAACAAATCTGAAAGTAAACATAAGCCCTGATGTTACGGTCGCAAAGTATTCCAACTTTGTAAATGGCCTTAAGAATACAACTACCAGCACCAATGTATCTGCGACAGCAGGATTAAGAGTTAATAAAAAAGAAGTTTATGAACTATCTATTTCAGCCGTCCCTTCTTATAACAGATCCAAATCCAGTTTAAGTGCCGCTGCGAGTACTCATTACTGGAGCTATGAATATGCATTGGAAGGCAACTATTTGCTTCCATTAAAACTGGAAATAGGATCGGATGTAAGATTTAGTTTCAGGCAAAAATTAAATGCTTTTGACAATAACAATGATGTGATATTATGGAATGCCTATGTCGAGAAGAAATTTATGAAAAATGACGAACTAACTTTTCGTGTAAGCATCAACGATATACTCGATCAGAATAAAGGATACAGCCGTACCATCCAGCCTTTTGCCATTGAAGAAAAACATTACCTAACGTTTCAGCGGTACGCGCTTATTACCTTAACCTATAATTTTACTAACAAAGGAGCCGAACCTAAACCCAAGGGAATGTCAATAACTTTATAAGTATGAAAAAAATATTTGCTTTACTATTTGTTTTCTTCATTGGTAATCTTTGCTATTCTCAAACTGTATTTATTTCCAAAGCAAAAATTGAATTTGAAAGAAAAGTAAATGTTTGGGCCAGCCTTTCGGGCGACTTTGCAGACCAGTTGAAAAAATCAATTCCCCAATACAGGAATGATTATTTCAATTATGAATTTGAAGGAAAACAGTCCATCTATAAACCTGGAAGAGAATCAGATTCCAAATCCGGTTTCTTTGGTTCACCCGCCAATGATAATGTAGTCTTCAGCGATTTCATTTCCGGCAAATACGTAGCGAAAAAAAATGTTTTTGAAAAATCGTACCTCATAGAAGATAGTCTTAGAAAAGCCGTTTGGAAGTTCACCAATGACTTCAGGGAAATTGCCGGCTTCAATTGCAGGCGCGCCACCACCATCATTATGGATTCTATTTTTGTAGTGGCATTTTACACAGAAGAAATTATGATTCCCGGTGGTCCTGAAAGTTTTAATGGATTGCCCGGAATGATCTTAGGCCTTGTAATAAACCGCTTGCATACCACGTGGTATGCTACTAAAGTAGAGGTGAATGATGTAAATATAAAAGAGATAGCCCCACCTGCCAGGGGAAGTAAAATCACAAACAAAGAATTAAATAAAACTTTAAAAAGTTCGTTTCAAAATTGGGGAAAAGGTGCTGAAAAGAATATCTGGTCAATAATGATCTGATGGCATGTGAACTCAGATTTTTGAAACTATAATTATTTACGAGCCTGCAATATATACATTTTCTTTAACTTAATTTTAAGAATATATGAAGCACTTTTGATAAATTAATATGGCTTATATGAAAAAACTAACTGCTCTGTTCATTAGTTCCGCATTATTTTTTTCTTCATTTGGTCAATCAGCAAAACTAACCGGATCCGTAAATGATCCCAACGAAAATAAGCCCGTACCAAATGCAGTTATCGCTTTACTAACACCCACAGATTCCATTCTGTATAAATTTACACGTACCGACGTTGCTGGTAAATTCATTATAAAAGATGTACATCCCGGCAAG
>DATCWN010000509.1:0-2282 GCA_036566285.1 Hanamia sp. | reverse complement strand
ACAGGAAGGCAAAAGCAGCATGAGGGTGAAAATAATGAACACAAAAAATAATTGCAATACTATCCTCCGATTATTCTTGATCATTATTCAATTATATAAATACTTTATAAACTTACTCTACGAATCACTCCATTATTATTTTTTATTTCCACTGAAATAACATTTGCATCAATGGATAGAAACCTTCCGGATTGTGATAAAAAAGAAGACCCGTATCCTACTTCACATTTTTGTTTTTTACCGTTTTTATATGAAATGATTACACTCTCATCTAAAGGTTTCAAAGGTATTAACCTGTCTTTCTTCTTCAATTCAAATACTTTTAAAGCTCCTTTGTTCTGGCTGGCAGCTATTAAATATTTTCCTTTACTGCTTTTTAAGCTAACCAAAGCTTTGCCGTTGCCGGGAATATAAAAGCCACTTTGGAGAATTGAGAGAGGACTAAAATTGCCTTTTCCATCACCTTTCAGTACCAGGCCATTTAACGCATCATATCTGCCGAGTGAGACTTCAGTTCCATAATCATTGCCATTGATCACCACATCAAGATTACCATCTCCATCCAGGTCATTTACAGAAAGGCCGTTAAGTACTGATATTTGTGCCTGAACCGGTAAAGCAGTTAGGGTGAATTTACCATTTCCATCATTTTCCATGTAAGCCGATTGAAAATAATTAGCTTTTAACTGTAAGGCGCCTATGCGCTGCTCTTTTGTAAATATCGAATCCATCGGCGCCTGGGCAAATGATTTGTAATTATTAAACCTTTTGCGAATGCTGGTAATCTGCTCTATAATATCATCCCTTGATTGGGCGGGGAACTCTTTCTTTTCTGTATCTTCTTGTGAGACTGGCAGAAATAAAGAGGTAAACGCATCAAAGGAACCATTGTTGTCAAAGTCCTTAGCAATAATTTTAGCCGGATATTTATCTGAAGCCTGAAAAAAAGAATTCTGACCTAAGTTTCCGATAATATAATCCATATCCCCATCATTGTCAAAATCCCCTGCGGTGATAGTATTCCACCATCCTTCCTGATTATTAACTCCGGTTGTAGGGGTAACATTTTTAAATATCCCTTTGTCATTTTTAAGAAAAGTAACGGGCATCCATTCACCAACCAATATCAAATCCTGCCAGCCATCATTATTATAATCAGTGAATAGGGCATCACAAACCAGGCCGATATCCTTCAAAGCTGGCGCAACAAAACGTGTTACATCGGTAAACTTGATGTGGCCATTTTTAGAATCATTTCTAAAAATAAAGCTGGATACTGGCTTTGGGTAATTCCCAGGATCCACCCTGCCGGAAACAAATAAATCCAGATCTCCATCCTTGTCATAATCTATCGCTCTTACGCAAAACTTACTTGTAAAATTTTGGGGTAAAGCTGTGGTATCTTCCATGAAATTCCCCTTGCCGTTATTTACATATAATTTATCCCGGTAAGAAGAAGAACCTTGGTTTGCCTCAAATCCTCCTGCGGCTATGTAAAGGTCCAGGTCTCCGTCTCCGTCAGCATCAAATAATAAAATGCCTTCATCTTCCCGGTTTTTGTTCAGCGTATCTTTTCCTTTCAATAGGCTTTCCTGAATAAATTTTCCGTTCGCCTGTTGTAAAAACAATTGTGCACTATGGAGAAAAGATCCCCCACTGACGATATCTTCCAGGCCGTTGCCATCAATATCCCCTACAGAAAGAGAAGGTCCATATTCTGAAAATTTATGGGGTAGTGTCCTTTGAATATTGAAGTCAATAAAATCTTTGTCCTGATGAATGTAATGAATGTTTAGGGAAGCGGTAATATCTGTGAACAGGGAATTTTTATTAGTTGCGGGAGATGCCCATGAATAGGATTCGTGGGCATTTGTTTTATTAATTACAATTGTCTGATTGGCAGCTACATTCTGTATTACCTGCTGCTTTCCATCAGGCCATTTAATAATAAGAGAATCTATTTTTGAAACATCACCCAATCCGAAGTGTGGCTCTATTTGCATGGTAGAAAGATAACCCCGATAAGGGGTTTGTTCATATGCTTGTTGTTTACCTGCATAATGCAATTCAATCCATGCGCCCAGGCCGTTAACATTAGACGAATCCCCCTTCAATTTTACCGTTAAATAATTAGGATGGCTTTTTGACGAATTCATAGAGTTATTCTCGTATACTGAAGCTTCATCATTGATATTATTAACCACCATATCCATATCTCCATCGTTGTCGAGATCAACATACGCAGCGCCATTTGAAAAAGTGGGTGTATTGATTCCCCAGTT
>DATCWN010000437.1:0-7678 GCA_036566285.1 Hanamia sp. | reverse complement strand
TCCTGAAAACTGGATCTTACAAAGAAAAGTGAAATATGCCGATGTAATAAAAACACCCGGTGTTCCTGCAAAAGTAGAAATCAGGATTTTTTATTTCTGGGAAAAAGGAGCCGCAAGGCCGGTGGCAGTAAACAATCTTGCACGCCTGAGCAAAGGGAAAATGATTGGAGTAAGATACAACATGGATAAAGATTGGGTGGGTGGCAGTGTGGCTTATTTTGAAAAATAAGATTTCAATTTGATATTACTTAAGCTACTTCCTGAAGTCATTTTCAAAAGCAAAAAGAATAAAAGGATTCGTTTACTTTGCAAAAATCTATTTTCAGATAAATGTATAACGGTAAAAAAGTTGTTGTTGTCCTTCCCGCATATAATGCAGCGCTTACTTTGGAAAAAACTATTTCGGAAATTCCAATGAATGTAGTGGATGAATTGGTGCTGGTAGATGATAACAGTAGTGATAATTCGATAGAGGTCGCAGAGGGATTAGGTATCAGGCACATCATCCAACATACACAAAACAAAGGTTATGGTGGCAATCAGAAAAGCTGCTATGATAAAGCACTTGAATTGAATGCGGATATTATAATCATGTTACATCCCGATTATCAATATACCCCAAAGCTAATATTAGCGATGGTTTCAGTAATTGGCAATGATCTTTACAAAGTAGTTTTTGCCAGCCGCATTTTAGGAAAAGGGGCACTAAAAGGAGGCATGCCTTTGTATAAATATATTGCCAACCGGTTTCTTACTTTATTTCAGAATATTCTGATGAACCAAAAGCTTTCCGAATATCATACAGGCTATCGCGCCTATCATAAAGATGTTTTAGAAAAAATAAATTACCAACAAAATTCCGATGACTTTGTATTTGATAATGAAATGGCAGCTCAGATTTTTTACAACGGTTTTGAGATTGCAGAAATTACCTGTCCCACAAAATATTTTAAAGAAGCCTCTTCCATCAATTTAAAAAGGAGCATCACTTATGGTTTGGGAGTTTTAAAAGTTTCCCTACTTTATTTTCTTACAAAGCTCAAAATATATAAATGGAAATTGCTAACCCCGTAAATTATAAGAAACAAAGCAACCTGTACCTAACCATAATTATTTTATCAGGTATTGTTTTCTTTATTCCTTTCCTGGGAAAAGCGCATCTTTTTGATTGGGACGAAATCAATTTTGCCGAGTCCGCGCGCGAAATGATTGTAACCGGGAACTATCACCAGGTGCAGATTAACTTCCAGCCTTTTTGGGAAAAACCACCTTTGTTTTTTTGGCTCCAGGTTGGCGCTATGGAAATGTTTGGTATCAATGAATTTGCTGCAAGATTTCCCAATGCCATCTTCGGAATTATAACTTTAGTTACTTTTTTCCTGATTGGTAAAAAATATAAATCCCCGCAATTTGGTTTTATATGGGCCATCAGTTATCTCGGTACTTTTCTGCCTCATTTATATTTTAAGTCAGCTATTATAGACCCTGTGTTTAATTACTTTATTTTCATGGGAATCTATTGTATGTATAGAAGCCTCCCCAAGCCTCTCCAGGGGAGTGGCTTTACCAGCAATTACCTGAAAGTATCTCTGGCGGGGCTTTTCATAGGATTGGCCACATTAACCAAAGGTCCGGTAGGTTTATTGGTTTTCCTCATTTCCTTTTTGGTCTATTTCATTTTTACCCGGTTCAAAAACTTCCCCGGTATAAAAAAGATTCTTCTTTTCACTTTCTTTTTTACAGCTATTTGTTTGCTATGGTTCGGACAGGAAATAATGAATAACGGGCTTTGGTTTCTGAAAGAATTTTTGGACTACCAGGTGGAACTTTTTTTGCATCCTGTAGCCAGTCATGGAGAGCCTTTTTATTATCACTTCGTGGTTGTTTTTATCGGATGTTTTCCCATTTCAATAATGGCGCTTCCCATATTTTTCAATAAGAATGCTGATGTAAAAAAAGATTTTTTAAGACTAATGAAAATCCTCTTCTGGACAGTGATGATTCTATTTAGCATTACCACCACAAAGATTGTTCATTACTCTTCGCTTACTTATATGCCCCTTGCTTTTATGGCTGCCGTTTATCTCGATAGCCTTATTGAAAGGCAAATAAAAATGAAGAAATATGTATTGGTTTTAATTGGGGTAATAGGATTTGTTTTTTCTTTTTTGTTAGCCGCACTACCTTACGTAGCCAATCATCATGAATTGATATTACCTTATTTAAAAGATCCCTTTGCAGCAGCAAGTTTGAATGTAAACGTTCCGTGGAGCGGCTTTGAGAGCCTGATTGGAATTTTATATTTTATAGCAGTCATCTTTGCTCTAATCTTTTTTTCGAAAAAACAGAACCTGAGAGGGATGCTATTTCTTTTTTATTCAACGGCCATTTGCCTTTTCGTGTACCTGTTATCGGTAGTACCTAAAATCGAAAAATATTCGCAAGGCCCGGCAATTGATTTCTATGAAAGTCTTGCAGGAAAAGAGGTGTACGTATGGCCAATCGGCTTCAAAAGTTACGCGCAATATTTCTACGCAAAAAAACCGGCCTCCCCCGTTTATGGAGAAGCCGATGAGCAATTTTTATTGAAAGGAAATATTACCAGGCCTGCTTTCTTTGTAGTAAAAATAACCAACACCTCTTTTGATTCCACCTGTAACGGGTGTTCACTGATTAAACAGGAAGGTGGTTTTAAATTTTATAAAAGAGAAGCGGTTTCAGGTGGCAACTAAAATAACGAATGCATGCGCCTCTTTTACGAGAAAGACGGAGAAGAGATTTCCGCCTATTTTTTTACCGAAGAAATATTCGCAGGTCTTAAGAAAGTTTTATTTCACAAACAACCCGCCAGGCACACTATAGAAGCACTGGAGGATTGCCAGGTGTTATCCATTCAGTATAAAAACCGACAGCAGCTACTTCTTATCGTTCTCCGGATGAATTAGCCTATATGATGGGAGTGAATATTACTCCTTTACAATAATTTTGAAAAGCACTTAATTGTCGAAATATTTGCCCGGCTTAATTGACTAAGAAATACAGGATTTATTTCCCGTTCGGTTCATTCATTGTTTGTACAAAATCAGCAATCAGTGCTTTGATATCTGCCAAAGTCTTTTCATCAACGATTTGATGATGCTCATTAATTTTTGTTTTTGCAAATGGAATCATCAATTGAAGATGGTCAACATTTTTTGCTTCAATTACTTTTAAAGTTTCCAATAAAGATTGGTGTCCATAACGTCCATCTGTAGACGCTGTAATTAATACGGTTGGCTTTTGCGAAAATTCAGAAGTGCTCACCGTCCAGTCAATGGCATTCTTAAGAGAGCCTGGTACACCGTGTGCATATTCCGGTGTGCAAATAAGGATACCATCTGCCTCTTTCAGTTGTTTCCTGAAATCAGCCACTTCAATGGCAACATTGTCTTCAACATCAGGATTAAAGTGGGGCAAATTGGCAATGCCGTCAAATACCGTTATGTCAAGCTGCTCTTTAAATAAGTCTGCAATTGCTTTTATAAAATGATGATTGGTAGCGTTTTTCCTGGTACTTCCCGAAATCGCTACTACTTTATTTCTAGTCACTGAGTCTTTAAATTAAATTAGAAATATAAACCAACAATGAATACTCAAGGTAAAGATTTGCAGGTTATTCCTTTCAATCGCGAATAACCTGCAAACCGGCGAATGATACTATTTACCTGCATTACTACCTTTCTTTATCGGGGCAGCAGGTATGTTTCCAACCTTAGCCATGCGGTATCGCAAAGGGTTATATAGCCGCAATAGCTTTTTGTTTTACAGGCCCTTTACCCACCTGGCATAGATTGTCTGAATGGATGTCGAAGGCAATGTTCATCAGGTTGTAATAATGTTCTGTAGATACCAGCCAGGCTATTTCTACCAGTTCTCTATCCGTAAAATATTGCCTGGCCCTGGCAAATGTGGCATCTGAAATTTTCTTTTCTGTTGTTAACTCACCGGCAAAGAGTAAAGCTGCTTTGTCCGCTTCGCTGTACAAGGAACTTGTCCTGAATTCATCCAGGTGATAAAATTTTTCTGACTCTTTGTTGTCTTTAATTGCGAGTGCAATCCCAATGTCCATGCAAAAGCTGCAGGTATTAATCTGCGCCACATAATGCCGGATTAGTAAAGCCATTTCCCGTTTTATTTTCATCTTCCGCTCCAGCTGGCTGATTTTATTGGAGAATAAACTAAAAGATAGCGGCAGCCGGACATAAACTATTTTAAGCGGGCTGAGTACTTTGCCAAATTTAATTTTTGAAAAAAGATAGGCAAGCTTCATCACGAAAGATGGCCTTTCAATAGGTTTTAAACGAATTTGCATAATTGCTTAATTTTTAACCTAAAGACGGCGAACGGGCTATTATGTGACAAAGAATAAAAATAATTTTTTACCCTGCGTGCTTGAAACGCCTGGATAAACTTTTAAACAGCTTCTTAACGGTTACTTATTTTTTAAAAGAATTTTATCCGGATTTCTGACGAAGAACATTTTGCTTATTTTACCCAGCTCCACTTCAATGGAAAATACTGAATCAAGTTGGGTGTTTTTAAATAGCAAAATGCCCCTTGCTCCATTTACCCAAACCGGTTTAATTTCGTATACCGCTTCGGGCTCCAGGCGCATTGTTCCATCCAGGAACTTAATCACTTTCTGAGTGCCGGCAATTGGCTTAAGCGCCGCAGCCATTTTACCACCACCATCCTGGTACATGACAATATCTTCCAAAAAAATCTCCTGCAGCTTATCGAAGTTTTTATCATAAACAGCTTGTAAAAAAGCATCCAAAAGCTCCTGTTGCTGATTTAATTCAGCCTCCTGGTGTTTGCCGGGAGAACGCACCTTATCTTTTGCCCTGTGCAGAATCTGCCGGCAATTATCGGAGGTGATATTAAGGTCTGTGGCAATTTCCTGGTGCGTAAAAGAGAAGACTTCTTTTAATACAAAAACAGCCCGCTCATAAGGATTGAGTTTTTCAAGCAAAAAAAGCAGGGCATATTCCAATGTATATTCCTCTGGCTGGTACTCCTCTGCAAGCAGTGGTTGCGGCATCCATAATCCTTTGTACGCCTCCCGTTCCTTTTTCAACTTTTCCAGTCTGTCTATTGCTTTGTTAATGAGTATGCGGCTAAGGTAGGCTTTCACCTGGCTTACCTTTTCATGATCTGTATGAAACCACTTTTCAAAAGTATCCTGCACCAGGTCTTCTGCAGCGGCAACATCTCCCACCATGTTGTAAGCGATGGTGAACAGATAAGATTTATATTGGTAGATGTCGGGGTGCTGCATGCTTATATTTGTAAAATTAAACTAACCGTGGGTTTAATCAATCCTGTTAATCTGCGACTCTTATTTTGATTTATCATGTTTGGAGAACGCAGTACACACGTGGAATCAGAAACCGCAAAAGTAGATTATCAAAGCTTTCCATACTAACCCTTTTCAAATCTGAATGCCAGGCCATACCTTCAAAACAACAATCTACTGGAATTTCTCAATGAAAACCGAAAATGGGTTAAAAAAAAACACAATCAAAAACACTAAAGAATAATTGAATTCTGAATTTTATCTTACTAGTAATACTGTTCCATTTTAGGGTAATTCTACGTTTCGCATCCGTTTATATACTATTCACACCGTAATTACCATACAAGGATAAAAGGGCAATATTGCCCTTGTGCAGGGTGCCCGCTGGCTATATCTTTGCACCAGAAGTTGATTGATGTTCAACAAGCATTAATCACAAATCCAAATCCATTGAAAAGAACCGTTTCCCAATCCAGGAAAAACCAATAAGATCCGATATCAGTCAACTTCTTTGTTTTTTAATTCAATACCTGTAAATAACTGATTATCCCAATGAAACCAGGCTGGTAAAAGAGCCATCCAAACATCCAGAAAAATCAGAACCCCGGATTTAAGTCTTTAAAACTTCTGCCTCACGTGCAGAAGTTTTTTTGTTTAACAGGTGCGGTTAGGGGTATTGAGGAAATGCTATACGAACGAGGCACAAAAGAGTGAATAATGTAGCTTAAAAAATAATTAGTTTGTTACCTTCCGGAATTAGATACCCGTTTTAATTTACCCTTTGCAAAGCATAACACTATGAAGCCCCGTACGAAAACCTGGAGCCAGAGATGCCACATCATTTTGAGCATACGCCTGTATTCACACCTGGTATAGCCTATCAAGAAGAGGTACTCATTTAATTTCCATAAATTTTACTTCTGCCTTTTTCCCTAAAAATTCTCCAAATTTTTGGGATTCCTTTTCAACAGAATGCTTTATGGTTTTACCCGTCGTTTTTAAAAATTGCGCTTCTATAATTACTTTATCTTTTTGAATAAGCCTTTTCCATAATCCGGTTACTTTTCCATTTACTAAAATCACCGGGCGGAATAAACCATTGTTGGAAACGGCTTTATGATTATGTTCCGAGGGAAGCACTGCACTCCTATCTTTATAGCTGATAATAAATTCATCATACGCAGGCAATAAATACACAGATGTTTTATTGGTTTCAGGAATAGAAAATGAATTGGTGAGCCAATAAGTTTGTGTACCAATTGTTTCAGATATAAAATTGTTTTTCACCATTTCTAACGCATGCCTTGCATCGGTTGCAGACAAACCCGACCACCAGGTAAAATCCTGTAAAGTGGCGGGACAATGGCTGGTAAAATATTTTTGAGCAAGCCTGGCCAGTGCTTCCTCCCGGGTCAATGACTTTGGTTTTTGTACTCTTTCTTCAAGCAATGCATACGTCTGTTTTTTATCATTTATTTTTCCGCTGCAAACAATTCCATTTAATTCTGCCGTGTGCATCAGGTGATACGATTTTTGATTGCCGGTATCAATACCAGATTTCTCAAGTAAAGCCATCAATTCTTCACGGGACAAATGTTTTCCACCAGATAATGCTTTTGCAATAATAGAATTACTCTTAGCTAAAATTTTCTCTGTAAGGCCTAATTCTTTATGCCTTGATCGTTGCAATGTTTTCATTTGAGGAGCCGTAAGCTCCAGCATCCAGTAAATATCTTCCGCTGATACGAAATGCCACGTAGGCCTTAATATATGTGTGCGAAGCACTTCGCCATTGTTAATAGCTTCCTGTATTATTTCATCCGTTGAAGCCGGAAAGCGAAGGCCAATGGCCCATTTTGCCATATTGTAATCCTGCGCTTGCATGGCGCCCATCCAGGCAACTACTTCTTTTGCAGTTTTACATTTTGTAGCCACAATTTGCTGAGAGGCCAGGCGAATGCCTGCAATGTTTTTAAAATCCATATTGTAATAATGAAAGCGATTTTACAAGAAAAAATAAAAGCTCATCGTGCGTAATTTATAATCTTTTATGCTGAAATATTTCATGAACCAACTAAAGCAATCCCCCATAAATAATTCTTTTTTTTTGAAAGGAAAAATAAAACCCCGGCATTTTAGATACCGGGGTTTCACATAAAAAAACTTCTTTTATCCTTTGTCGGTCTTCCAAAAGCGTAAAAGGCCTTTGTTGAGAAATTTCTTTTACCTTCTCCCCATTTAAGCTTTACTGATATTGCCGGAATCAGAAAGTATTTTTTATCCTTAAATTTCAGCATTCTACTTATATTTCTTCCCTAAAAATCTTCTGAATTTTCCAGACTT
>DATCWN010000429.1:0-4050 GCA_036566285.1 Hanamia sp. | reverse complement strand
ATCACAATATCGGCCTGCCTGCATATTGAAGGTAAATCTTTGGTACGCGAATGACAAAGCGTTACTGTGGCATTCCCATGCTCATTGTTTCTACTCAGTAAAATACTTAAAGGGGTTCCTACATTAGTGCTTCGGCCTATTACAACCACATTTTTCCCGCTGGTTTCTATTTTATAATGCTGAAGCATCAAAAGAATTCCATAAGGTGTAGCGGAAATAAATGAAGGAAACCCCAGTACCATATTGCCAATATTTACAGGATGAAATCCATCTACATCTTTATCCGGAGAAATAGTAAGGATTACTTTTTTCTCCGAAATGTGCTTGGGCAAAGGGACCTGTACTAAAATACCATCAATGTCTTTTTGTTTGTTTAGCGCAATGATTTTGTCCAAAAGTTCTTTTTCAGAGATGCTTTCCTCAAACCGGAACAGCGAAGAAATAATTCCAATTTCATTACAGTTTTTCACTTTTGAATTCACATAGGTTTCGCTGGCGGCATCATTGCCCACAAGTATTGCGGCAAGATGAGGCAATTTTTTTCCCTGCTTTGATAATGCCAATATTTTCTGTTTTAAATCTTCTTTAATGGCGGAGGACGCCACTTTTCCTTCTAATAATTGCATGTTGCAAAATTAATCATGCCAGGGCATTTTTATTTTTTTATTTAGAATGATTGAAAAATTTCAATTTAAAGTATATATTTATTTACCGTATGCTGATGCAAAACTTTAAATTTCTATGTAATTCCTTTGGTTAGTTTATTTATTTAGAATTTAATTGAATGCTGTGAGAAAGATCTTCCTTTTTTCTGCATTGGTGTTTATAATAAGCTTTGTAAGTGCGCAATCATTACGCAAGCCTGTAGCTGCATCTTACATTGGCCTTGGCGCTTATAGCATTAATCATGTGGATGTATTTTCTTTTACTGCCAACCAGGCGGCGCTTGCACAAATTAAAAACTTTTCTCTAGGCGTTTATGGAGAAAGAAGATTTTTACTGGCCACTACCAATATGTATTCAGCCGTGGTGGCGATGCCTACGAAGCAAGGCAATTTTGGATTGCAGGCCGATTACTTCGGGTATAAAAATTACAATGAATCGCAATTAGGAATTGCGTATGCACGAAGCCTTGGCACCCGACTTGATATAGGAATCAAGTTTAATTATTATTCTTTCCGCATACCCGGCTATCAAAACTCCTCGACAATAAATTTTGAGATAGGCGCCATAGCGCATCTTACAGATAGATTGCATGCAGGCATTCATTTTTATAATCCTGTGGGTGGTAAACTTTCTAAAACGGATAATGAGAAATTAAGCTCCATTTACAAATTTGGATTGGGGTATGAAGCCGGTGAAAATTTTATAATCAGTGCTGAAATAGTGAAGCAGGAAGACATCCCTGTAAATGTGAATGCAGGGGTACAATATAGTTTTGCCAAACAATTTTTTGCAAGGGCTGGTATCGCTTCTGAAAATTCTTCGCCGTATGCAGGCACTGGTATTAGCTGGAATAATTTGCGTTTAGACATCACCGTTAGTTATCACCCTCAATTAGGAATAAGTCCGGGAATCATGCTCATTATAAATTCCAAATCAAAAGAGATTGAGGATAAATAATTACATAGCGCACTCTTTTCTTATCACCTATTGCCTGATGGCGGGAAGTGTTTTTAATAATGCATATTCCCAGGAGGTGCCCGAAGAACCAATAACGCCACCGGTTATAGAACAACAATTGGAAAATCTGACAGAAGCAAACGACGATATCATTACAGAAGATGATGCCTGGTTACAGGAGATGCATCATTTCAGTAAAGACCCTCTTAACTTAAATTATGCAGATGCGGGTTTATTGCAACAGTTGCAAATATTAACCCCTTTGCAAATAAGCAACCTTCTTTCTTACCGGAAATTATTCGGAAACTTTATTACTATTTATGAATTGCAGGCAGTACCCGGTTGGGATGTAATCACCATAAAAAGACTGAGGCCTTACATAACGGTTGCGCAGAAACCAGATGTTTTTCGTTCCTTGTCCAACCGGTTAAAAGGCGGAGATCATACTTTATTACTAAGGGGGACGCAGGTTTTGGAAAAATCAAAAGGTTATCTTTTGGATAGCAGTGTGGCAAAAAGCTTTTATCCCGGTAGCCCGCAAAAGCTTTTATTGAGGTATAAGTATAAGTTTAAAAATCAATTGCAATATGGATTTACTGCAGAAAAAGATGCGGGAGAACAGTTCTTCAAAGGAGCGCAAAAAAACGGTTTTGATTTTTATTCAGCACATTTTTTTGTAAGAAACCTTGGAATTATTAAAGCCCTTGCCATAGGAGATTTTTCAGTTAATATGGGACAAGGATTAACGCAATGGCAAAGTCTCGCTTTTAAAAAAGGCGCTGATATTTTAAATACAAAAAGACAATCTGATGTTTTGCAACCCTATAATTCAGCGGGTGAAGTTGCCTTTAACCGTGGTATCGGAATTACTCTTCAAAAGAAAAAATGGGAAACCACCGGGTTTGTGAGTTATCATAAAATAGACGCCAGTTTCAATATTGACACACTCAATTTTGAAGACTACGTTTCCTCCTTGCAATTGTCAGGCCTTCATCGTACGGTAAATGAAGTGGCCAATAAAAATTCACAGGGACAACTGACTTTAGGTGGAAACGTTGGTTTTTCTACAGAAAAAATGCACATCGGTGTCAATGCGGTTCATTATAAATTTGACCACTCTATCACCAAGGATGGTGTTTTGTATAATAAATATTCCATAACTGGAAAACGGGCCGGGAATTACAGCCTTGATTACAGCTACACTTATAAAAACATGCACTTTTTTGGCGAAGTTGCTGCTGACGAAGACTTTGACCAAGCCTTTATCAATGGGCTGGCAATTAGTATGAATTCTCATATTGATATGAGTTTTTTATACCGGAAAATTTCACGCGGGTACCAATCGCTATACACCAATGCTTTCACTGAAAGTACATATCCCACTAATGAAAGTGGATTTTATTCGGGGATAACGATTACGCCGGATGATTATTTACGAATTGATGCGTACGCTGATTTTTATCATTTCCCCTGGCTCAAATACAGAACAGACGCCCCTTCTTCAGGGAGTGATTATATGATCCAGCTGACTTACAAACCAAGCCGCGAGGTAGAAATTTATATGCGATATCGTACCGAAAACAAAGCCATCAATTATAATCCTTATGATTCGGTTTTGAACCCTGTCATAGGAAAGCCAAAACAAGGATTAAGAACACAGTTCAGTTATAAGATAAATTCAACATTCACCTTCCGGTCAAGAGCAGAACTTGCCTGGTTTGATAAGCGGGGAGGCGATCCTCAAAATGGTTTTCTTACTTATGCCGATATTATTTATAAACCCTTACTAAACCCGCTATCGGGTAATATCCGCTTATGTTATTTTGAAACAGATGGTTTCAACAGCCGAATGTATGCTTTTGAAAACGACGTATTATATGGTTATTCCATTCCCGTCTTTTTTGATAAAGGCTATCGCTATTATGTAAATGTAAACTATGATATTACCCGAAAACTTTCTGTGTGGTGCAGATTGTCGCAAACCATATATCGTGATAAGAGTTCCATCGGAAGCGGCCTTGATCTTATTAATGGAAATAAAAAGACGGAGATAAAATGGCAGGCCATTTATAATTTATAACCTGTGGTTTCTGCCTGATCCGTTCTTGCTTCCTGTGGCTTGCTACTATTTACTTACTATTTCTCCATAACCAGTCTCGCCCACAGTACTGGTCTGATATGCAACCGATCCATTCTTACAACTTGCTATTTTCAGCCTGCCCTGTTACACCTTTAGGTGGTTAATAGATTAATAATTGAGCGTACTTTCCTCCGGTTATATAACGTAATCTCTGGTTATTTGCTATGTTTATACTTCGTTCTTTAGAACGACGATGTATCGAAGAGATATCGAAGGGATATCGAAGAAATAGACTGACTAAAGGAGTAATGGCATATAGAAATAAGCACGGAGATATGAACAAATGA
>DATCWN010000398.1:0-3041 GCA_036566285.1 Hanamia sp. | reverse complement strand
GCTGCAAAAAGTATTTATGATTTCGTTAATCACACGAATTATACTCACTAATTACACGAATTAGATTCACCAATTACACGAATTATATAGTTCACATCCAATACTAATGTTCACATTACCCCGCTAAGAATTAGTGTAATTCGTGCACAAAAATTCGTATTGCTATCCTTTTATTATCAGCCTCACAATAATTATAATAATAGCTATTAAAAAAAGCAAAATAGATAGCCGGTTAATGAAGTGCATGTAGCCAATCCATTTTGATTGGGGAGCATTGGGATCTTTTTTTACGATCCATAAATATTCGCCGATTTGTCGCCAGACACCCATACATAAATATTTGAAAATTTAATTACCTGCTAAACATTTATTCAAAGGTCTAAGGTAATTGTGAAATTAATTAAAATGATTTTAGAGTAATTTAATGAACTTTATAAAACCTATTTCATTACATTTAAAATTATGAAAAACATATTAGTTCCCATAGATTTTTCAGATGCATCGTATAATGCGGCTAATTATGCCGCATCGCTGGCTAACGTTTTTGATGCTGATTTAATTTTAGTTCATGCCTACGCAAATCCTATGGATATAGATAAAATGCCTACCTCGCTTTTGCTGGAGCCGGAGAAAGAATTACAGGAAGTAAAAGAAGATCTTTTAAAAGAAAACATTGAAATAATTCGCAAGAAATACACCGTCAGAATTAGGGGCTTTGTAAAGGAAGGGCTTGCCTCGCTTATCATTCAAAAGGCAGCGAAAGAAAACAAAGCGGATATAATAGTTATGGGTATGAGAGGAAAAGGAAAAAGCAAGCTCATGTTTGGCAGTACTACTTCTATTATTATGCGTAAATCATCCATGCCTGTATTAGTAATTCCAAAAGATATCGAATACAAATCAACAAGTGTAATCACACTGGCATCGGACTTTGATCAGCAAAGAGAATCCGGCAATTATACTTTATTAAAACAGCTTGCCAAAAAAAGTGATGCTTTAATTCAAATAGTAAACGTACGTAAAAAAATATCAGACTTATCGTCTGGAGAGATTGCCACCAAGCTGAGCATAGCCAAGGCCTTCGCTGAAATAAATCATAAATTTTACACCATCAAGGGTAGTGATGCAGATGAAGAGATACAAAAATTTATGGAATCACATCCTACAGATATACTGGCAATGGTAGCTCATAAACATACTATTTTTGAAAGATTATTTGGAACTATTCACACCAAAGAAATGAGCCATAAAACGAAAATACCCTTGTTAATATTACAGGATAAATAGTTTGAAAATGCTGTTTTATTTTCTATATTTTGTAACTATTTTTCCCTGATTAGAAAAGACGCTGGCTCTTTACCATTGATATTTGGCATTGAACCAATAACAGATTTCAATGAGTAATAAAATTATAGATGGACATATTTAAAAAAACACATTAATCACATAAACGCAATTGCAATTATTGCCGAAAAAATATGAAGGCTAAAATATTTACTTCTATTCCCTTGAAAATATTATACTTCGCAAGGTGTAATTAAGGTTCCTTTTTTTAAAAGAACTTTACACCCATTTTCAAAATAATAATTAGCATGGATAAACTCCTTTTAAGAGAACAGGAAAAGTTTGAAGCCGTTTTTCAAAATGCATCTCTTGGTATTCTTGTAATCAACAGCAACGGGAATATTGTGCTTGCCAATAATTTTTTATTGACCCAATTTGGATACATGAATGCTGGTGAAATCACCGGTAAAAAAATGGAGGTACTTATTCCGCATCGTTTCCATCATCAGCATGTTTCGGACAGGGCACATTTTAACGCGCATCCTGCAACACGGCCAATGGGAATAGGCCGGGATCTTTTTGGTATTAAAAAAGATGGCACCGAAATACCTTTGGAAATAAGCCTTAGCAGCTACAGCAACGACGAAGGCGTTTTTTCTATTGCCTTCATCAGTGATATTACTTCGAGGATTGAAGTACAAAATAAATTGCACGAACAAAGACAGGCACTGGCTTCCATGAATCAGCAAATGGAAAAACTAAATGAAGAACTGGAAAGAAAAGTAGAAGAAAGGACTTTCAAATTGCAGGAAACCATGCAAAAACTGGAAGCTTCCAAAGATGAGCTGGCTAAAGCATTGAGCAAAGAAAAAGACCTTGGCGATCTGAAGAGCGCCTTCGTTTCCATGGCTTCCCACGAATTTCGCACACCATTAAGCACCATACTTTCTTCAGCATCATTGCTGGCAAAATATAAATTAACCGACGAACAACCCAAGAGGGACAAGCATGTGCAGCGCATCAAATCTTCAGTAATCAATCTAAATAATATTCTCAATGAATTTTTATCTCTTGGAAAAATAGAAGATGGAAAAATAACAGCGCACGAATCGGTCTTTAATTTAAAAGATCTTATTCAATCACAAATTGCTGAAATGACTGAAATTCTTAAACACGGACAGCAAGTAAAATATGCTCATACCGGCCATACAGAGGTAACGCTTGATGAAGTTCTATTTAAAAACATTTTGATCAACCTGCTTTCAAACGCGGCAAAATTTTCCGGAGAAAATAAACCCATCTTTATTTCAACAAAAGTGAAAGACAATCAACTTTTGTTTTCTATAAAGGATGAAGGAATCGGCATTTCACAAAAAGACCAGGAACATTTATGTGAAATATTTTTCCGCGCCACCAACGTGGTTAATATTCCCGGAACCGGCCTGGGGCTTCATATTGTAGCGAAATATGTAGAGATGATGAACGGGCAAATAGAAATAAAAAGTGAACTTGAAAAAGGAACCGAAATAAACCTGACTTTTGCACAATGATAAAAATTTTATTAGTAGAAGACAACACAGAAATAAGGGAAAACACCAGTGAAATTTTGGAATTGGCTAATTACGAAGTAACCACTGCGGCAAACGGGAAAGAAGGCTATGAAAAAGCATTACAACAAACCCCCGACTTAATTATCTGTGATATTATGATGCCCATTTTGGATGGGTACGGACTCCTTCATTTAATTAATAAAAATG
>DATCWN010000396.1:0-4272 GCA_036566285.1 Hanamia sp. | reverse complement strand
CGGCTTCGGATAGGTTACGCGATGGCGAGAAATTGAAGCCCGTGTTATCGGTATTAGTCATTGGAGAAGAATGCAGGAAAATACCGAACCTGATCTCTCCGGGATCCAAACTAATGGCTTTAAATAATCCTTGATTCCCCCCAGCGGCCACAGGAGCCACGAGCTTTTGAAATAAATTAATAAAAGAAACAGGACTCATTGCCTGGCTACCCGGCGCCTTTCCAGTAATATCCTGCGGAGGCAGGCGACGCGCAGAATCAAGCAATTGTTCAGAGAGAATATCCGGCAATTCTGATTGCGTGCAATTCTCTAAAATCTTCCAACCTTTTACTGTTACGTACAATTTAGTGGGGTCGGTGTTTCGCTTGTCAAGGTCTTCTGAAATAAATACTCTTTGTATCTTTTTGCAAGTACTGCATTTGGTAATTATGTAAAGAGTTACATCTTTATCCCGCAGGTCTTTTGCATTCCAGCCGGTATTGATTTGGAAAAACCCTTGCGGTGTAGTGGTGGTAGCTACCGCGGCTTTTGGATTGAAAGAAGGAATGATAATGATGTTGACCGCACCTTTCGTGGAAGTGGCTACTCCATTATTGATACAGCGCAGTGTGCCTTTAATAACCACTTCCTGCGCATTAACTGTGCCGGCCACTATTGCAAATAAGCCGGTAAAAAGAATTACTGTTTTCATCTTTTTTTGTTTTTAGCATTATCTACCGGAAGTGGGTTCAGCACAAATTCTATTTTATTTATTTCACCTGATTCTATTTCGAATTGTTTTATTTTATCCTCGTAGGCTGCATGAGATGTAACCAGGGTAATTCTGTCGCCGAAATGATAGCCGGGTATAGGTATGTCGAAACTGCCATCATTGATTGTCCTGGAAAAATAAGGCGTACCGTCAACAACTACTTCCACATCCTTGATAGGGCGGTCGGCAGCATCTTTTACGGTGCCTGAAATCCTGATAATTTTTGCCTGGTTTAGGGTAAGGCTTATAGGATCAAAATTGGCGAGTAGCGTATCGAGCGTTATGGGGGCATAGCCATCGCTTACCACGTTAATAATGATTTTATTTCGTAGCTGATCGTTAGGGATATCGGGAAATATTACGAGTCCCTTTTCATTTACCGATGCTTCCCGCTGGTAATGGGGAAAAGATATAGTAACCTCGCCTCGTGTAACAGGATTTTTATCCTGATCAAATAACCTGATAGAAAGAAACTGATCAGAGGATCCCTTAGGCAACATAAAGCCTCCAAGCACTGTAAGGATAACGCCTACAACCGGCCCTGTAAACTTATAAGTAACATTCGATTGGATGCCTTTAAGGGTCGCATAAGAATTCATGATACCGAATATGAGAGCGCTCGCCGCCATACCAAAAAGTACCAGTATGAGGTAAAAAATCCGGTCATCCATCTTTTCAGTTCCACCCTGTTTCATGAAACGAAAATAATAGTATCCGATAATCACAGCCGCAATGAGGCTTGCAGCAGATATGAGCAGATAAGTAGTCGCAGCTACCGGTTTTTGTGTTGGGGGCTTGCCAGTCATCTTAATTAACTGATGATAAATTTTATAAGGAGAAATCCAATGAAAAATTATCTAATAAGGAAAGAGCGTGTTTTCAGTATCTAAATTAAAACTTTTTTTCGTTCTTAAAGATTCTTCATTAAGTTTTTATTTGCCATTGGGTGTTTAGCGGCACCGGCCTAATGCCTAATCCCTAAAACCACTGGAAGCCCATACAATCGCCACAAAGTGAAAGTTCCAAATGCAAGAATAATAAACACCAATGCACGGATAAGTTTCATTTTTAGGGAAAACAATTTTATCAGATCAAAAGTAAACCAGGTAAGATAGAGTACTTTAAAAAAATCGGAGATCCCTAAATCAATCGGCACAGTACGTATAGTGTGTATCAATAAGGCCACAATGGCAAATACAAACTGGAGTAAAATAATAGTTCCGAGAGAATAAATGGTGGCTACCATGGTTTCAAAATAATTATAAACCTTTTTGGTAACCAGCAGGTATAAATATAACGCTTGAAAAGGGATAATAATAGTAAGTACAAGGCTCAGGTGGCTGATGGCGAATTTGGTAGTAGCCCCGGGGCCAAAATATTCTTTATAATTGATGACTACATTTTCTCCAAAAAGATTTTCTATGCAGAACAGTAGCAAAATAAAAATGGTAGTCCAGATTACAAAGTAAGAAATAGGCGATTGATACTTTCTTCGCTTGCCATCAATAAAATTCCTTACACTTTTGCCAGGCCTCACCAGCATTTGCAGGGAAGTGTATAAAAATCCCTTTTCAATATGGGTGAAAAAATGAAATATTTCATTCCATAAATAATTTATGGTGATGCGCTCTGTTCTTGCTTTCTGGCCGCAATGGCTACAATACAAATCATGTAATTCTTTTCCACAATTTTTACAATGGCTCATAAAATGAATGATAATTCAATCTATTATTTATTAAAATCAGTAACCGGTATTGTAAATGGCATCAAAGGTGAAAAATGGTTTCAACAGGTAGGATGAGAGAATGAATAATTCTATCCAAAGTTAAATAATAAATGGCTGAATTCGTTTTGGTGTAAACGGGATTTATGTTCCGGGCAAATGATAAGGATACCGTATTGTGATGACATTTGCTACAGGAATTGCAACGGGTGGCTTTAAAGGATTCAGATGGAGAATGAGAGAAAGTAATTGAAAAGAGGTAAGAAAGGAATGCGGGAAGAAGGAGACGAAGGATTAAGCTAATACATCGCAATCGCTGCGATTACTCTGCTTAATCCCATGCGTCTTGTTTCAAATAATTCATCTTGCTGATGCGGAAAAAGGAAGCAAAAACTCACTTATCGGTTTTATCTTTTACTTCCCCTTCCTTTGTATTTACCTTATGCTTGGTGGTAACCCCATTATGCTTGTGCTTCACTTTGTAGCCTTTGTGATGTTTGTTTTTGCTTACGACATTGTGCATTTTTTGTGGAACCGTAGAGGTCTGTTTTACCTTGTCTTTGCTGTCCTGTGCGTGGGTAACCATGCTAATGCTGAAGGTTAGTGCGAGAAATAAAAACAACTTTTTCATTTTTATACTTTTTGGTTGATAGATTTTTGAACAGTTGCAAATTACATGCCGCAACAAGCGTTAGTTTTTAGGTATTTTATTAAAATTTTTGAATTGACATTTTCTTTGTAAAATGGATTTTAGAACCGGGGCACCTGGTACCTCATAGCATCTTTCTAAAACTGCAAGGTAAAGACAGTGCTCTCACCGAATCCCGACTGTACCCGGACGTTTCCTTTATGAGCCATCATTATTTGCACACACAAGCTTAGCCCTATACCAATGCCATTTTTTTTGGTATTTAAAAAAGGAACGAATATCTTTTCTAAGATTTCTTCTCCCATGCCGGTTCCGGATTATCTGGAACTTTAATAAAAATTTTCTGGTGATTATTTTCGTCTATAAAAAGAATCCTGATTGAATCCATGAATTAAGACGTTGGTATTACGCATTCGCCAGCAAAAACATATAAATCAATGCAATCAGTACAAATCCTATGGATAAGGCTGATATGAGTTTTGCTGCTTTCGCTCTTCTTACCATCGCTATCACAAAGCCGCAGGCCATAATAATTAAACCCGCCCACACTAAATTAATGTAAGGGAAAATATAGGCTTTCAACGTAATGAAATCTGTGAGCTTGTTACTTTCCTTTAAACCGATCTTAAATTTCTGATCGGAAGTAACGCCGGATAAATTCAGATAAATATTTTGAGAGATAACCGTGTCATCAATAAAATTAATTTGCTGGTTGCTTATAGTAAGCGCAGGATAAGCTTTGTAGCTGCTACCATTCTGGCTGTATGCTGTAATATCCGCTACCAGCGCTGTATCTGTTGGTGAAAAATGAAACCTTTCATTATCCGGATTCTTTTCAATACTATTTAAAACGAAATAACCTTTATTATAAAATACTGAATCGCCTATGGCCATTTCATGTATTTTAAATGAAGTGGTATCCTTTTCTTCGTTGTGTATAGAAATAGTAGAGATATACGTAAACACATCATGAGAGAAATAATGCCTTGTGTCAGGATTGGAGCTCAGGTTATTATCCTTCATCCGGTAAGAATCCGGTGAAAGCACAAAGTTTTCTTCCAGTTTCCCTGTCTTTGGATCTTTCTTTTCAAAATGAAGATGATAGTATGTCCGGGTCTTTTCATTTTGCGCAGCAGAATCATTTACATA
>DATCWN010000368.1:0-4124 GCA_036566285.1 Hanamia sp. | reverse complement strand
GGGCAAAAAGTTCAACATCAAACAACCAACCTGAAACAAATGGCTCTTCGAACAAATTTTCGGATAACTCCTTCTTCATCACTTTACAACCGCATTGAGTATCATATACCTTTATGTCCAGTGTACTTGATATTGCTGTTGCGATTACCCGGCCAATTAAAAATCTTTTAAAGGATCGTTCGATCACCGAACCTATTTTCCTGATCCTTGAACCAAAACAAAAATCAATTTCATCATTTAGATATTTTGATAATTCCACACATTCTGTCAAGGAGGTTGATAAGTCCGCATCGAGGTAAGCAATGTTATCGTAACTCAAGTTGGCGGAACAATAATTCATACCTCTTCTAACCGCTTCTGCTTTCCCCACATTTTTCAAATAGGATACTATGTGTACCTTTTCGTCGAACCTCTCTTTTATTTGTTCTAAGGCTGTAATGGTGGAATCTTTAGATCCATCATTGACAAAGCATATTAATGTATTTGGATTATTTTTTAAAAAAGTTATGAATTCATTTACAGGTAATCTTGTGTCTTCGTTGTAGCAAGGGATTACTATACATATTTTTTTATATAGCGGTATCACTTTTTTATCATCCTTTTAGTTTTTTGAGGGGAATGGAAAAGGGCAAACGATGAAGAAACTGATTTCATGAATGGCAACCTTACATCAACAATTGAAAATATTTTCATATTACGTTAGCATTGATTTGGGTTACTTCTTTTTTAGAATTGTCAATAGTATTTTCTAATGAAATTGATTTCAAATTGGGTGAAAGCCTTTTAGAAAACTCAGACATAGGCACCAGTTCAAAATGCTTTTTTAGAATAGTGATGGCTATTTTAAAAATTTTTAATTTCCTCTCGCTTTTAATGTCCATTCCGGGGAAGAAGGCTAGGGAAGGAACATGATCTTTCCCCATAAGATCTAATGGATGTAATAAATAGCTGGGTTGTGTCCTGGTTATTTTGCACATGAAAATGGCAAATCGTAAGTAGCACTTCATTAAGATTAATGACACTCCGCTAATATACAAGAGATAACTTTGATGAAATGGGATCTTGAAAACAGGCATGGTGGTTACCGGAATTTCCTGCAAAGTTTTTTTGCTTTCAAAATTCCATTGGAAAGGTTTTAATGGATAAAACCCTTCTTTAAAGGAACCAAATAATTCTTTCCTGCTTTCCTTTTCCTCTTTGGAAAGCTTTGATTTCCAAAAATAATAACGCCGCATTAGCGGAGAAATATAGGTTGGAAGAAGAGATGCATCAAAAATATAATTCCGCTTTTGTAGTACCTCAAGCAAATCGTTACTCCAGCTAAATCCGGGACCTCTGAACATATTGGTTCGTGTGCCTGTGGCCGTTAGTATCGCTTCTTCAGCTATTTTTATTTCTTCTTCTATTTTTTCTTTTGAATAAGTTTTTAGCCACGACTCATGATGAAAAGAGTGGTTGGCTATTTCATGGCCATGTTCAACGATACTTCTTAAAAGGGTATGGTTCTTTTCAAGAGAAGCGTCTTTGCCTACTACGAAGAAGGTGATTTTGATTTCCAACTTATCAAGAACATCAAGAACCAGCGGCAAAAAAACATCCAAATAAGACGGGAAGCTTTCCCAGCCTTCATCGCCGTGAACCTTCATGTAAGTCCATTGGTCATCCAGGTCGAGGGAAATAGTGGCCAATAACTTTTTCTTATTCTTCATGCAATTAGTTTAAAATTTCAATTAGTTTGGTTTCTGCCACCCGAACCGTTTCATTTACATTCAGTGTACCATCCTTAATGTGCGACGTATTAATGATGTATAAATTAGGGATGGAAGTTTTTACCTCAGGTAACAGTGCTGAATAATTAAGTTTGGCTACCGTTATTACATGCTTTGCCCGGGCTACCCCCACAAACTTAATAGAATTATCCGTAAGCCACGGATACATTTTTTTAAAATTATTTATGAAATAATTCCTGACCTCATCATCTGATTGATTAAAAAGCGGGTCACCATCAACGATATATTTTGGAAGATATACCAAAGCATTGCCTCCCAAATATTTTTTATCTACCAACGCTGTCATTTCAATAACTCCGGTAAAAGGTACCCACGAATCGGTGATATTGGTGACATAAAAATCACTGATGGATTTGTCTAAAAGAACGGCTACACAAATGACACCAAGGTATTCCACATCGTTCAGCTTTTGTTTTTCTATAGTAGAAAGACCGGTGCATAATTTTGAAGAAATGCCTGATGGTAAGGTTACAATCACCTCGTCAAATTCTTTACTTTCTTCATTGGCCAAAAGAATCTCCGGCTTTTTATTGTTGTTTGTTGTTACTTCTTTTGCCGCGCAATTCGTTTTTATTATGACGCCTTCATCTATTAAGGTTTGCTTAAAAGCTGCTATTACCGTTTTATAACCGCCTTCCACAAATCCGAACATTTCTTTTTTTAATCCGCTGCGCCTCGCGCCGTAAAGCCGTTGAATAGTAGCCCATATAAAAACAGCCGAAGTTTTTTTATAACTTTCCCCGAGCTTAGCTCTTAACAGGGGCAGCCATATTTTATTAAAAGTATTAGCTCCGGACCATTTTCGCAGCCATTCAGTAACGGGTATTTTTTCAAGGCGTTTCCAGTCTTTTATTTTTGAGGCAACAATAATGGTAAGTCCAAGGCGGAATTTATCCAGTAAATTAAGGGTGGGAAATCGTAAGAATTCTATGGTATCAGACATGGAGTACAATTTCCCATTCATGTAAAATCCTGTTTTAGTTTCCACCCATTTTACTTTCTCTTCTAATCCTATTTCTTTCAAAATGTTTCTTGTCCTGAAATCAGATAGAAGGATGACGTGATAAAATTTATCCCATTCTACATCACCGTCTTTCGTGCCGGTGGGCATTTTCCAGGAACTTACCAATCCGCCGAGCTCCGGCGCTGCTTCATAAATAGTTACTTTATGACCTTGCCGGGCAAGGCGATGGGCCAGTGTCATTCCCATGATTCCGCCGCCCACAATTCCCCATTTTCTTGATTCCATTAAATTCTGTTTAGGCAAAATCTTTTAATTTATAAAATTGCTTTTGCCAGTCGATAGTTAGCTGTAGCCCTTTTTCGAGATCCCATTCGGGCTGGAAGTCGAGTGTGGTGCAAAGTTTTGAAATATCAGGCACTCTTCTCATCACATCCTCGTAATTGCCAAAAGTAGAGTAGGGGATATAGTTCAGTTTCGGTTCTGAATCTTTACCGTTTACTAATTTCCAAATTAAATATGCCAGGTCTTTGATGGATATTTCCCCTCCGGGCTTACTCCCTGTATTGAATATCTCATCATCAGATTTATCATTTTCAATGCAGGCTACAAGGGCGTTGACGGTGTCATCAACATAAGTAAAAGTTCTTGTTTGATTGCCGTCGCCATGAAGATCAATAGGCTCATTTTTTAATGCTTTTTCAATAAAAACAGATTGCGGGCCACCCCACCAGGTCAGGTTTTGATGAGGCCCGTAAGAACCAAAGAAGCGTGTAATGGTGTATTTGATCCCGTATTCATCCTTATTTGCGAGGATGTACTGTTCGCTATACATTTTAGAAACGGCATAAGCCCAGCGTTTTACCGTAGAAGGCCCCATTACCAGGTCAGAGGTTTCTGTAAACGGCACATTGGGGTTTTTGCCATACACATCTGAGGTAGATGCAAAAATGATTTTGGATTTATCATTTTTACATTTATCCACCACATTTTTAAGCATAAGGTAATTCTCGTCCAAAGTACGCAGGGCATTGGTATAGCGTGGTATTTTCTGGGAGGCAAGGTGCACGACAATATCAGCACGAATACCTTTTAGAATAAACGGATTGGAAATATCTCCCAAAATGAAAGTGAATTTCTCATGTTGCTTTGCGAGTTCCACGTTTCGCATGAATCCATAACTCAGATTATCAATTCCCGTTACAGTATGCCCTCGTTCCAATAAATGCCTGGCCAGGTTGGAGCCTATGAAACCTGCGACACCTGTAATTAGTATATTCATTGCTTATTTATTTTTTCGATTATACAAATTTTCCGTTGATCGGCGGCACGTAATAATGATTAATGGTAAACTAACGTTGTTTTTCGGTTTC
>DATCWN010000246.1:0-7679 GCA_036566285.1 Hanamia sp. | reverse complement strand
CAGCCGGTTGCCCGACGACGCTATAGATAAAACCTGCTCCCGAACGAGATGTCGCGTTCAATAACATACTTTGGCCACCTGCTAAACTAATAACTTTGTTTTTGTTAATAGAACCGTTTAAGGAAGTGGTCCAATAAAAGTCTGAAGACCTAATAACCTTTATATTAAATAATACTTCAAATCCTTTATTCACCATTTCACCAATATTTAAAGCGGCGCTCGCATAACCTGAAGTGATAGAAGTCGGAGCAAAAATAATTTCATCCTTTGAAGTTTTGGAATACCAAGCCATGTCTATTGACAGTTTATTATTAAACAGGTGCAACTCCGTTCCAATTTCTAATTCACTTGCTTTAGATGGTTTTAGAGATCTGTTAGGAATACTGGAGTTTGAAATTGAACCTAAAGGCAACCCATTTAAGGCTACACTACCTAAAGAATAGCTTAGCTGAGTCTGATAGGGAATAGTAGCCTGTCCCACTACTGCATAGCCAATTCTTAATTTGCCGAAAGACAACCACTTATTCTTAATAAACTCAGTAAAAATGAAGGAAGTATTTATCGAAGGATAAAAAACATCCAGTTTATTATTCACCCCAGGGGTTGCTAGTGTGGAAAACCAATCATTTCTTCCAGATCCATGAAGAAACAAGTAACCACCATAATCTATATCAAGAGTTCCATATAAAGACTGTACTTCCAAGTCACTATAATTTAAAGCCACAGACTTGTTTTTTGAATTCAACAGGTTATAAATAAAACGTATAGCAAAATCGCTTCCACTATTGGTTACAGCTTCTGACTTTGTTCTTCTGTAACTTGTGCCAAGATTAGGAGTAATAGATAAATTATCAGAAACCTGGAAGGATTTTCCCATAAGTCCATCAACATTTATATCTGAAAATTTAGTATATTGCTCGGTGATATTTCCTAAATCATTGGATGCAGTTCCATTAGGCGTTATAGCTGTATAGCGATCCTCATAGAAATCTCTGCCCACCCTTCCTTGCAAAAAAAGCCCATTATCAAAATCATATCGCAAATTTAGTGAAGAAACCAGGCGGTCACGAACTGTATTACGAGTATAGTTATATGCTGCAAACCATGGATTTGTTGCAAAGACATTTGAGGATGTTCCTAATTCAGTGCCATCCGGCCTCGTAGCCCCTTTCAAGTCGTTTATATCAACACTATTAGCAATTATTACGACTCCATAATTCGCATTCCCCGGTGTGTCTCCAAGAGATGCTCTGTTTTTTCCCTTTTCAATTAAGTAATTAGTTCTGGCATCAATTGATAATCTTTTAAAAGGGCTGAATTGTCCCGAAAAATTAAAGTTCTGTCTACTAAGACCCGAATTTGGCATTACTGAGTTATTGGAAAGATCAGTAGCCGACAGTCGTAAAGCTCCATTTTGTATGGTCTTACTAAAAGCGATTGTATTGGTGAAGGTCCTTCCTGTCTGGTAAAATTTTGATAAATTACCTTTATGCGCTACATAAGGCCTTTCAATACCGTCTGTTTGAAACGCCATGGTCCCATCAAGTTTGCCTCCCCAACTTCTTTGGCCGGTTTCATAACCCTGCGCAATTGTAGTTGGTTTAACATTATTCACACCTTGCCCATATACATATTGAAAATCAGTAATATCAATGATTTTATCGGCCATATAATTAGAACTAAACTCAATTCCATCACCAGTAGCACTTTTTGTAGTGATCAAAATTACACCTGCTTTTGCACGATACCCATATAATGCCGCGGCGGCGGCGCCCTTTAATACTGATATACTTTCAATATCATCTGGATTTATATTTCCGATAGCATCGCCCCGATCAGGGCCACTCGAAAATTGCCCCCCTTCAACTCCATTTGGTGAACTCTCCATAGGAACACCATCCAAAACATAAAGTGGCTGATTAGTTCCTCCTAAACTTGATAAGCCTCTGATAATAACATTAGATGATGCGCCTGGCCCGCCCGCTATCGAGCTAACATTTAATCCGGCAACTTTCCCTACCAATGAATTAGCTACATTTGTTTCCCTAGCCTGTGTTAAATCATCTCCTTTCACTTCGGTAACAGAATAACCCAAGGATTTTCTTTCCTTTTTTATTCCCAATGCCGTTACTACCACTTCGTTCAATTCATTAGTCTGTTCTGATAATTGAATATTAATATTCATCCGGTTATTTACTGTTACTTCACGAGATATAAAACCAATATAAGAGAATACCAGGATTCCATCTTCCGGAGCATTAATTGAATAATTTCCATTCGCATCTGTTGAAGTACCAATATTCGTCCCTTTAACTGTAACGCTTACTCCTACCAAAGCTTCTCCATTGGAATTGGTAATTTTTCCCTTTACCAGGGGCGGGGCTAGCGACTCTGGTGACAGCATATTAACCGCCGAAATCATTATTTTCCTCTTTACAATAATGGTATTCTCGTATATGGTATAGGTCAATAGCTGATTTTGAAAACAAAGATCCAGCACCTCTTCAATGCTTCCTTTTTTTATATTCACCGTTACCTTTTTTGCAGCTACCAACACTTCGTCTGCATACAAAAACTGATAACCGGTTTGTTTTCTTATTTCTTGAAACACTCTCTGAAGAGAAACATTGTTTTCTTTTAGGGTAACTTTTTGCGGATAGGCTTTTGCACTCACATGGAGGCATGCCGCGATTAAAAAAACTGTTGTAAGTTTCATGATCCTAATCGTTTTGGTCAAAAATCCGGTTTTATTGAGACCAGGGTTGAAAAGAGCAGATAAATACATAGATTTGTATTGTTTGGGTTAAATAATAGCAAGTCCTAGATAGATTCGTTTATTACGGTACTCAAATTATAGCCGGGTTTCGCTGCAAACGGAATCCGGTTTTTTATTGAGTTCCTTTTCCTGTAACTACGCATCCCTTGCGGATGGAAATAGAAATCTGTTTTTTAAAATCATAATAAACAGGTATTGTTTTATGGTGAAACAATTATTTTTTTCCCGTCAATTTTGAAATGTACCTCGCCCGTTAATTCCAGTTTTTCAAATACTTTGGATACATTTTCATTCATTGTAAGTTGCCCCGTAAAGTGGAGGTTTACGTTTCCTCTATATTCAACGTCCACATCATACCACCTGGAAATTTGACGCAAAATTGTTTTCAAATCATCACTCTTGAATTGAAAATGGCCATTCTTCCATGCCATCACTTCTTCGGTATCAGCATTATCTGTTACATTAATTTTTCCCTGTTTATTAATGCCGGCCTGCTGCCCCGGCAGTAAAAACTTCGGTGCCTGGTATTGGGTTGAGCTGGGTACAGATACTTTTACCATTCCTTCCAATAAGGTGGTTTTTATGGAAGCCTCATCATCATAAGCATTCACATTAAAATGAGTGCCTAGTACTTCTATCTCTGAAGAATTGGCTTCTACTTTAAATGGCTTTTCTTTATTTTTTGCCACTTCAAAATAGGCCTCTCCGGTTATTTCAACTTTCCGTTCTGACCCTGTAAACATAACAGGAAAACGAATAGAAGACGCAGCATTCAGCCAAACCTTTGTACCGTCGGCCAAAGTAACCTGGTATTGCCCTCCACGGGGCGTGGAGATGGTATTAAAAAAGGCTTCATCATTTTCTGTAATCTGTTTCCCGTTTATGGTATAAGCCAGCAAACCGTTATCTAATTTCTGCACTTTAATATTACCCTGATGGCCGATAACACCGTTGGATGCACTGTCTAACACAATGATGGAGCCATCTGCAAGGGTAAGTACCGCTTTATTACCACCGGGCTCAATATCATTTTTAAGCTTTGTTTCTGTAGATGCCGGTACTGTCTTTACCATTTCGTGTTTTACAGATTTCGATAAGAACATAAGATAGGCTCCTACAGAAAACAGGACTAATATAGCTGCAGCGGCAGTTATTTTCCATTTACGGCGTGGTCTGATTACAACCATTTCGTTCTCATGATGAATAGTTTCAAGTAGCCGGCTTTTAATCCGGTCAGCCAATTGCTGTTCTGTTTCATGTTCATTCGCTGCTAATTCAACCTCCCCGTCATTAAACGAATGATACCATTCATTCAAACGAAACTTTTCATCTGAAGTACTTGTACCATTAAGATACTTTTCGATCAATAACAAAATATTTTTCGGAATTTGCCTCATACATTATATAAGTATATTGAAGAAGAAGGAACACCTATGTGAAAAAAGAAATAATTTTATAAACTTTTAAAAAAGGAGACTTAAAAGAAAAAGGAGGCAAATTAAACTTTGGGCTACCAGTTTTAATTGCTTTAATGCCTTATTTAGCTGATTCTCTACTGTTTTGGGAGAAATATTGAGTTCCCTTGCAATCTGTTTCACAGGCATGCCCGCATTACGACTACATTTAAATATCAGCTTGCATTTTTCAGGTAATTTCTCTACTTCATTTTTTACAATCTCTAATATATATTTATAATGCAACGAGCTTTCAATGGGCAACTCAAATACCGGGGCATGGTGTGGAGTAATAGTATTATTATAAATCCGCTGCCGCTCTTTCTTTTTTATTTTAGCCATTACCATATATTTGGCAGCGGTAGCCAGATAATTTTCTAACGATTCAATCGTAACTCTTTCCCTGTTGGCCCACAGGCTCACCAATACATCATGAACAATGTCTTCTGCGGTTTGAATTTCTTTTAGTCTGTTATAAGCTATAGCAAAAAGCTTTTGCCAAAAACGGTCATATATTTCCGAAAATGCAAACTCATCACTTTTAGAAAGTAGATCTAGCAGTTCGTTATTGTTGTATGATTGGTATTCTTTCATCATCGTAAGAAGTGTTAAAGATAAGCAAATCTTTAATGAACATAGAAAACGGTATCACCTTTTTATATATAAAAAAAATTCAAACTTTATATAATTTCTCCTCACTTTTAGTTACCTCAATAGTTACCTTAGATACTTTCAAGAATATAGAAACTATACAACCGGCAAGTAAAAAAGCGGCTACCACTACCAACCCCAACGACAGGCTGCCGGTAGCATTGGTAATAAAACCGAGAATATTAGGGCCCACGATTCCTCCAAGAACTCCGAATGAATTGATCGTGGCAATCGCTGTAGCTGCTGCTACCCCCGAAAACATACTGATCGGGTATGTCCACAAAGGTGGCATTGCAGACAAAAGCCCCGCCGTTGCAATGGATAAAGCGATCAACATAACAAATGGCTCGGTGGCAACTGAACTTAGAAAAAAACCAAGGGCCGAGGCCAGCAAACAAAATAAAATATGAAGTTTCCGTTCCCCGGTTTTATCAGAATGGCGGGAAACGAGTACTACCGATACGGCTGCTACGAAATAAGGAATTCCAGACAGTACGCTTACTACCAGATTGCTATTCGTACCAATTGATTTAATTATCTGTGGTGTCCAAAACGCTACGCCATTAAATCCTACATTTATTGTAAATAAAATAAAGGTAGCCAGCCACACCTGCGGTTTACTGAAAACCTGGTAAAACTTTAAGTGGCCAAATGGTTTGGCTTTATTTTCATTATTAAGATGATTTGTCAACCAGTTTTGTTCTTTTGTCGTTAGCCATTTTAAATGTTTTATAGAAGGCTTCAGGTAAAAGAAACAAACTACACCAAGTACTACTGCAGGAATTCCTGTGAACACGAATATTAATTGCCATCCCTGTAATCCCAAAGTGCCATGTAAACTCAAAATCAAACCTATTATCGGGGTACCGATCATTAATGCGACAGGTGAAGCAATTTGAAATAATCCTATGGCCTTTGTCCGGTGCGTATTAGGATAGAATTGCGATAAATAATAAATAACGCCCGGATAAAAGCCAGCCTCTGCTATGCCTAACAAGAAACGCATACTAAAAAAAGAAGTACTGCTATTAATAAAAATCATGCATACTGTTACAATCCCCCAGGTTACCATGATCCTGGCGATCCAGAGTGGGGCGCCTACTTTTCCCAAAATGATATTACTGGGTACTTCGAAAATGAAATATCCTATAAAGAAAATGCTGGCTCCAAATCCATAAACCGCCGGGCTAAAATTTAAGGCTTCATTCATGGTTAGCGAGGCAACGCTTATGTTTGCCCGGTCCAGAATCGAAACAAAATAGCATACCATCAGGAAAAGTAATATGCGCGTATTTAGTTTCTTTATAACAACGTTTTCAATATTCATAGCAGGCTTATCAGTAGTTTAAGCATTAGTAAAGGATATCTAACATTTTTTCATTATCATAATTTATCAAACGATATAATGATTCCATAAAATAATAATCACCATACATGGAGGATTCATTGACACCGGAATTTCTCGGCTTGTCAACAGTTACGTTTTCTATTAAACCATATTCTTCCATACTTTTATAGAAACAATGTTTTACTAAAGATTCTATAATCTTCTCAGCACGTTCTTTCCATAATTTGGATGGGTCAATCTGATTATTTCGTTCCAGCATTTTTGATAAAAGCAACATACCGGATGCGGCGATAGAAGCCGCGGCAGCATCCAAAGGCTCCTGCTTATTATTTTTAAAGACAAAATCCCATCTTGGCAGGTAGAGATTATCATCCAGATGTTCCCAGAAATATCCTGCTAATTTTTGAGAAGTTTCTAAATATTCTTCTTTAAAAGTATAGCGATACATATTGGCAAAGCCATACAATGCCCAGGCCTGTCCTCTTGACCAACAGGTATCTGCACCAAATCCCTGGTGGGTAGAGCGTTCAACGATCTGGTAGGTCTTGGTATCCCAACGCACTACATGAAAAATTGAATTATCATCCCGGATATGATTTTCCCTGATATGGTCTGCGACTGTGATCCCTTTATTATGAAGCGTTTGATTGTCTTCTTGTTTAGCTGCCCAAATCATGATAGGAACATTCATAATGGTATCCACAATGGCAACTCCTTCATAACCCGGCTCATCCCAGGCAAGAATAAGTCCTGTTTTTTCTTCAAAAAGATCTTCCATATTATGAGCACCGGCTATCGCCATTTCAACCAACTTTTCATCGGGTTCAATGTGATTTCCAAATACACAACTGGGCCCAAAAATGAATCCCATGTCATGCGTCTTATTATCATTCATCCTGACGGCAAGTTTCTTTACCTGTTGTAAGGCGGTTGCTTTTTGCTCCCGGTTGCTTTCTGTATTAAGTACTTTTAACCATAAAAGTCCTGTCCAGAAACCACCGGTCCAGTGGCCGTTTGCATTGGTATGCCATTTTCCTTTTTCAGTAATATGCGGAAAATCGCCGTGCAGATTTTCCTGCATGTAAGTGACCTTTTCCAGGCCTTTCTGAAAGATATTGGTTAATTCCATTTGATATGTATCACTTCTTTTTATTTAAATCGTGGAGCTCTTTTTTCAAAAAATGCATGGATACCTTCTTCACAATCCGGTGTTTTAAACACCTGGTCACTTAACTCAAGGTTATATTGAATCGCTTCTTCCTGCGTTATTTCCAATGATTTCCTTACGCCTTTTTTTATTGCTGCCAATGACTGTTTTGGTTGCTGAGCAATTTTCTCTGCCAATTTTTTTGCAAAAATTAAAGCCTCTTTTGGTGCCCTCACATGATTGACCAAACCGATACGATAAGCCTCCTGAGCTGTTAAGGCATCGCCTGTGTACATCATTTCC
>DATCWN010000142.1:0-8203 GCA_036566285.1 Hanamia sp. | reverse complement strand
GGTATTGGCTACATCAAAATATTGGGTACCTGTATAAAGCCATTCGCCCCGCACTACTAATTGTATATTTTGCTTGCTTTTCACATCGAAGCTGTATTGCATGGCAAGCATAGAAGTAACATCAGGCGTGAATAATTGGCGTTTGCCTTTAAGATTGGCCTCGGCACTACCTTGCGCTATTTTCAAATTATTATATTGCGCATCCGTGTAACCTAAGCTACCATTCACTTCCATACCGTTAAAGGGCTTTGCCATTACCTCTGTTTCTATTCCCTTACTGGTAAGCCTGCCGGTATTTTTGGTAATGGTTACTGCATCGGGCAATATTAAAGTGGGCACCTGGGCATCTGTGATGGTGCTATAAAAAGCGACAACATTCCATATCAGTTTATGGTTCCAAAAACTATTTTTTGCTCCCAATTCTATGTTGTTGCTATACTCCGGCCTGAACGGATATAAAGCTGGTTGTGAAGGGTCGGATGATAATGGTGTTAACCCTCCTACCCTGTATCCCTTGCTGAAAGCGGCATATAGCAGGTTATTATCCGAAGCATCAAATCCAATACTAACCGTTGGCGAAAAGGCGCTGAAATTAATAGCGGCTGATGTATCGGAGTGGTAATCAAACATAGGTTTGGGGTCGGGGTCGTGTTGGTATTCGCCTCTGATGTTTTGCTTTTGATGCTCATAATCGTACCGGGCGCCGGCAGTTATATTCCATTGTTTATTGATGGCTGGCCATAAAAAGCAACACCTGTACTTTTGGCTTAAAAAAACCAAATATTCTTTTTAAAATATCATTCAGCAGTTGAATATTTATTTCGTTTGGAATTTCGCAGCCAGATCATGTTAATGATTAACGCAGCAATGAGAATTATTAATCCAAAAAATTCTCTTGTCTCTTCAATCCAGGGCTTTTCAGCGTGCATGGATTGCACGATGCTTTCGGCGTTGTGTTCTTGTGTCCAGTTTAATACTCCTGTTTTATCGAAAAACAAATAAGCCGCATAAGAAGCGTAAATAAAAATACCAATGAGATACAACGTGGGATTGTAAATTCCTTTTATTGCCCGGTAACATAGGAAAGCGCCGTACAAATAAAGTGGCATCCATACATAAGGGTCGGGGTCGTTATATTGTAATGCTGCGGAAAAAACAAAGAGTATAATAAAAAGCCAGTTGATTACTTTCATTAAATGATTCAATTTTATCTGGTATAGTTTGTGAGAGCAAGCAAACTAAAAAGTATTGCTTATTAAAAGTCTGAAATCATCTGTATGGATAAATCTAAGATTATAATTTACGTTCTGATTGGGTTAATAATAATAGCCAGTATTATATTATTAATCCTGATTTTATTGGCTTGATGGGGATTGTAGGGTAAATTACTCAACACAATTCGATTACCATGGCACTTGCTCCGCCTCCACCATTACAAATTCCGGCGGCTCCTATTTTACCGTTATTTTGTTTCAATACATTGATAAGGGTAACAATAATTCGTGCGCCACTACAACCCAACGGATGCCCCAGCGCTACTGCACCGCCGTTTACATTTACTTTTGCGGCATCCAATTTCATGTTTTGTGTATTTACAATTCCAACCACACTAAACGCCTCATTCAGTTCGAAATAATCAACATCAGTTATTTGCAATCCCGCTTTTTTAATTGCTTTAGGAACAGCAAGGGAAGGCGTGGTAGTAAACCATTCAGGCGCTTGTTCGGCATCGGCATAGCTCAGTATTCTGGCAATAGGCTTTACACCCAGCTCATCTGCTTTTTCCTTGCTCATCAATACCAAAGCAGCAGCGCCATCATTAATGGTACTTGCATTAGCGGCTGTTACGCTTCCGCCTTTTTCGAAAGGAGATTTTAATTCCGGTATTTTATCAAACTTTACATTAAAAGGCTCTTCATCTTTCAACATAATAACCGGGTCCCCCTTTCTTTGAGGAATTTCGACGCCTACAATTTCCTCAGTAAACTTTCCTTCATTTACCGCCGCCTGGCTGCGTTTGTAGCTTTCAATGGCAAATTCATCCTGCTGACCACGGCTGATATTACATTCTTTAGCACATAATTCTGCTGCGTTTCCCATGGCATAATCATGATACACATCAGTAAGTCCGTCTTTTGCCATGCCATCAATTAAAGTAGCATTTCCATATTTATTTCCCCAGCGCGCCGATGGCGCATAAAAAGGAGCGCTACTCATGTTTTCCATGCCACCGGCTACCACCACATCAGCATCACCCAACAAGATACTTTGGGCGGCATTCATAATGGCTTTCATGCCACTTGCGCAAACTTTATTTACTGTAGTGCAACATACATTTTCGGGTAAGCCGGCAAGGATAGCGGCCTGTCGCGCCGGAGCCTGTCCCAGGTTTGCCTGCAACACACAGCCCATATATACTTCTTCAATATCCGCAGGTTTTATTCCTGATTTTTCTACGGCGCTTTTAATGGCGATACCCCCTAATGTAGGTGCAGAAATATCTTTCAGACTACCTCCAAAGCTACCAATGGGTGTACGCACGGCAGACACGATATATACTTCTTTCTTAGTCATGATTATTTTTTTATTACAAAGGTAATGAAGAGAAACCGTTAACTTTTTTAAGCAAAAGCAAAAGAAGGAAGTAACATTCACTTTTAAATTTTATTAAGTGCGCTAAATTATTTTACTTCGTAGTGAACAAAAAAATGAATTAAGATGAAAACTTTTTCCATGAAAAAATTTGTAACTATCATGATAGTTACCGCTGTATTGATGGTAATTATTGCGATTATCTCTTTAAAATGTGGAATGTAAACTTCTAAAATTACATTTAAAAAGAGAAGAAATTTTATCTGCTTTCGTTAGTTTTTATCCATTACCTTCCCTGTCATTATTTTGATAATTTCGATTACTAATAAAGAAGGATGATACCCCAGGAAACCATACAACAAATTGTAAGCAGGATTGACATTATAGAGATTATCGATTCATTTGTAAAGCTTAAAAGAAGAGGAACGAACTATTTAGGGCTTTGCCCGTTTCATAACGAAAAGACGCCTTCTTTCACCGTTTCACCCTCTAAGGAAATCTATAAATGCTTTGGCTGCGGGCGCAGCGGCAATGCCATTACTTTTTTGATGGAGCATGAGAAGTACAGTTATGTGGAAGCCTTAAAATGGCTCGCCGTTAAGTACAATATAGAGATAGAAGAAACAGAAACCTCTCCCGAATTTAAAGAGCACCAACAAGCAGCGGATAGTCTTTACATCATCAATAAATTTGCACAAAAATTTTTCAGCGACCAGTTATTTAATGAAGAAGAAGGAATCAATGTGGGGATGAGTTATTTAAAAGAAAGAGGGTTCAGGGAAGAAATTATCAAAAGATTTGAACTGGGTTACAATCCTGAAGCCCGTGATACTTTTGCGAAAGCGGCAGTTGAAATGCAGTTTAATAAAGACCTTTTACAAAAATCAGGTTTGGTAGTATCAAGGGATAATGGCTTGCAGGATAATTACCGCGGGCGTATTATTTTTCCTATTCACAATCAATCCGGAAAAGTAACAGGCTTTGGCGCCAGGCTGATTAGAAAAAACGATAAAGCGCCCAAATACATTAATACCCCGGAGAATGAAATTTATGTAAAGAGTAAAATTTTATATGGCTCATGGTTTGCCCGCCAGGCCATAGATAAAGCCGATGAATGCTTGTTAGTGGAAGGCTATACGGATGTGGTTTCATTGCACCAGGCAGGTATTGAAAATGTAGTAGCCAGTGGCGGCACTTCTTTAACTCCCGACCAGCTAAGGCTCATCAAAAAATACACATCCAATCTTACCATTTTATATGATGGAGATGCCGCCGGAGTAAAGGCTGCTTTGCGGGGACTTGATCTTGCGCTTGAAGAAGGGTTAAATGTAAAACTTGTTCTGTTGCCCAACCAGGAAGATCCTGATAGTTATATTTTAAAAAATGGCGCCTCATCTTTTACTACGTTTATTGCGGATAATAAAAAAGATTTTATTTTATTTCAATTGGAATTTGCATTGCAGGATGCTGGCGACGATACCAATAAACGGGCGCAGGTAGTGAGCAGGATTGCCGAATCCATTTCTAAAATTAATAAGTCGGAAGATTTTACCAAACAGCAGGATTACATAAGAAAAACCGCGGAGCTTTTAAAAATTGATGAGGCAGGTTTACACAATCTTGTAAATAAATTTACCAGGGACAGACTGGGGAAGGAAGAAAAGAAGTTATTTTCTCCTGAAAAGAATTTACAGGAACCCGGCGGTGAAATTATAGAATTATCCGGCGAAGAAACGGATGCTCTTGGCTTACTAAAAAGCGATGTTTATCATGAAAGGTCTGTAGTAAGATGCCTGCTTGAATTTGGCGCAAAGGAATGGGAAGACGGCAAAACCGTTGCCGATTATTTATTGTACGAATGTATAGACGATGAACTTATTGATGACGTGATGCTCAAAAAAATCGTTAATTATTATAAAACATGGTATGAAGAAAAACTGGAGCCTACGGCAAAAACATTTTTGTATAATGAAGATCTTCAGATGAGTAATACCGTAGTTTCATTGATTGAGTTTCCTTATGAAATAAGCGATGGATGGGAAAAGAAATATGAGATGCCGGTGCCCACAAGAGAAGATAATTATAAAAAAGATATTACTTCCACGCTCAGGTATCTCGAATTAAAACGCATCAAGAAACTTATCACTGAAAACGAAAATGAATTGGAAAAAACTAAAGATACTAACCGGCAGATACTCCTTATTCAAACCCATAGCCACTTAAAAAATATGGAAATTCAACTTACCCAGGAAATAGGCATGGTAATTATGAAATAAAAAATCTCAAATTAAAATGCAATGAACTTTCTTAAACTATTAAGAAAAGAAGCCTGCACTCGTTTTAGAATCCGTGAGCCTGGGCCAACTTGGTGGTAGCTGTTTTTAGTTTTATTACTTTGGGAGTTGCTTTTGGAGTTGATTTTGCTTTCACGCTTTCACAAACCTGGGATTTATTAAAACGCTGTGCGCTCCATACATAATCAAGAACTACTTTTTCGCCTGTTTCAAAACCCTGCTCAATCATAAAATCCCATGAGCCTGGCCGGTTTAAATCGCTGGCAATTTTAGAAGTCTGCCTTGGAAAAGCAACCCACAATTTGGTTTCATCGCGCAGAGCGGGACAAAGCTCTTCAAAAATAGTCCTTAATTGATTGCAGTTTAAAGCAAAAACCAATGCAAAATCAATTTTACGGATTCTTAAAAGCTGAGTAACATTTTTTGAAAATGAAATTTTCGTAAACTGTTTTTCAATGGTGGAAGGGAGTCCTTGTATCAGCAGATTCTTTTCATCCCCTAATTGCAATTTTTCAAACAATGTTTGAGACATAAGTGAAGCAATATTTTAAGATTAAAAAATGGCCTATAAAATCCTGCACTAATAAAAGTTTAAAAATGCCAGGTTACAGCATTTACACGGATTAGACAGGTGCAAATTTACGGGAAAAACCACAACTAATGAAAAAACCTTGTAAGATTACTTACAAGGTACTGTTATAATATTTTTACGATAATTATTTTACGGGATGGTAATATTTTAAAGCTTCGGGCATGTAGCCTTGTATTTTATTAATTCTTTTAGAATCCACCGGGTGGCTGCTTAAGATTTCGGGTGGTTGGGAGCCACCACTTTTAAGCTGAGCCATTCTTTGCCAAAATGGAATGGCCTCGCGGGGATTATATCCGGCCATGGCTGCAAAGATTAATCCGTAATGATCCGCTTCATATTCCTGGTTTCGTGAATTGGGAAGCAAAACCCCTATTTGTGCGGAGGGCGCAAATACGGCATTGAAAATGTTATTGGCATTGCTGTTTCCCTGTGTAAAAATATCACCTGCGACACCTACTCCCTGCGCTACTAATGCCTGGCTTATTCTTTCCTGCCCATGATGCGCAACAGCATGTGTAATTTCATGCCCCAACACAATTGCCAGCGCGGCTTCGTTTTGAGTTACATTTAATAAGCCTGTATATACCACCACTTTTCCTCCGGGCATACACCATGCGTTCACTTCTTTATTATCCACCAGGTTAAACTCCCATTTGTATCCGGCCAGTTCATTGGACAATCCTTTGTCTTTGTAATATTGGGTTATTGCATTGGCAATACGAGTACCCACCCGTTTTACCATTTCGGCGTCTTTATTAGAATTACTGCTTATCACTTTATTTTGTGAAAGAAAACTTCTGTATTGAGTTACCGCTTCCTGCTGTAAGGAAGATTCTGAAACCAGTGAAAGCTGGCTCCTTCCGGTAATGGCATTTGTGGTGCAGGCAATCACAAACAAAGCAACTGCTATTAATAGCAAGTGTATTTTTTTCATTTTATTTTTCATTTAATTTACCTAAACAATTGACGTACCAACTTTATAATCTGATACGAAATAAAGATGCGAAAAAATCTGAAATAGGTTGCAGCACAAAAAGGAAAGGATAAAATTTTACAATTCTTTACGACGGGATTTTCTGCGATCCCTATGCTTTAATATGGGCACACGCCCTTCGCTGCCTTTTAGTAATCGACTAATATTTTTTTGATGCGTAAGTACAATAAGAGCTGCCACTGCTACAGCAAATACCCTGTAAAAAACTTCTTTTTCATTATAAATCCACAATACACATATTGGAAGCGCTACCCCGGCGAGTATGGAGCTTAAAGAAACATATCTTGTTAAATAGAGCACCAATAAAAAAACACCTACGCAATTCAAAGCTACAACCGGCTGAATGGCGAGTACCATTCCAAATAAAGTAGCCACGCCTTTTCCACCTTTGAATTGCGCCCATATCGGATAAATATGTCCAATAACCGCAGCCAGTCCCAGGCCTATCATCAGGTTGGTGCGATCTAATTCGTTGGAAAGATAATAAGGAAGCAAATTGTAAAGCGCTACCGCAAAGATTCCCTTGAGCATATCGCCAATCATTACAATCGTTCCAAACTTTGGCCCAAGCACTCTGAAAGTATTGGTGGCGCCCATGTTCCCACTCCCATACTCACGTATGTCAATTTCAAAAAAATGCTTACTAATAATTAAAGCGGTAGGAATTGAACCAATAAAATAAGCTACGACGATTAAAATAAATTCTTTCATATCTTGATATCAGGCAATCTGGAGAAAGACAAATATAACATTAAATCTAAGTCGCTATCTTTTAATTTTCACAAAATTAATTTTACAATTTTTGAAATAATATGGCCACCCAGCCTTCTTTTTCCAACACACTTTTTTTAACAAAAAGTTCTTTTGGAAATGAATTTTCCATCGCCGATTCATCTTTTACTAAAAATCCTGATACTAATAAAAAACCACCGGTTTGTAAAATAGCGGATATAGATGAAGAGAATTGAGTTAATATATTCAGATTAATATTGGCCAATATCATATCGGCAAAGTCAATTCCGGAAATGTTATTTGCTTTTTTTACTAAAATGTTCTTGCAATTATTGGCTTCTATATTTTCAATAGTATTATTAATGCTCCATTCATCATCATCAACAGCGATCACTTTGGAAGCACCTGATTTCTCCGCAAGAATAGCCAGTATGCCGGTGCCAGTGCCAAAGTCAAGTACTACTTTATTTTTAAAATTTATTTTCTCCATTAGGGTTACCATTAAAAATGTAGTAGCATGATGGCCGGTGCCAAAACTCATTTTTGGAGTGATGATGATATCATGTTTTACATTTTTGATTGGCTGATGAAATGCGGCGCGAATGGCAACAAAATCTTTAATGATTACCGGTTGAAAATGATGCTCCCATTGCTGATTCCAATTTTCATCTTCAATAATAGTTTTCTTAAAATTTTTATTGTCAACCAGAATACTCTTTAATCTTTCTTCATTAAAATCTTTCTCTTTAATGTAAGCTATCAATTTATCTTCATCCTGCTCAAAAGCGTAATAATCTATTTCGGATAAATTGGCTATAATAATTTCACCCTCTTCTTCAGATGAAATTTCAATTTCTATTTTAAAAAAATGATTCATAATAAAAATGACCGTCTTCAAATGGCCTGAAGTGGTTTTGTTTTAAAAACTGAGTTAAAGACTTTTAGGATATACTTTCAATCCATTGGGATACACTTTCAACCCATTGGGATACACTTTCA
>DATCWN010000093.1:0-2295 GCA_036566285.1 Hanamia sp. | reverse complement strand
AAATTATGGACTTACCGGAAAAGAAGGTCAGATCATTACAGGCACTGGAAAAGCCTATCCAAAACCATACGAAATATGGAATCCGCCCTACACCAGAGAGAATTGAGGGAAAAGAAAGCAGAGGCCAAGATAGAATTTATTATAAACTGCATAAATGATTTCTTTTCTGTCAATATAAAAAGCGCTAAGTGGGATAAAGAGCATAAACTTGCAAGGTTTGTTTATTACAAATTTGGGATTGAATCTCAGTTACGGCAAAACTTACTTTGCAAGGCGATTAACAGGAACCGGAAAGCAGCATCGTATGGAAGAACAAAACTTACCAATAGTTTCAAAACCAACCCAGAAAACAAAGAAGCCTTTCATAATTTCAAAAATTACTTTAAAACCAAATCAAAATGAGCAAATCACCCCAACTACCATTCAAAGAATTTGAAAAATCAGAAATAGCAACGAGGGATATTGTGCGCAAGCATGAATCCGTAACCATGTCCAGGCAAACCTACCAGATAAAAATTGCTGCGATACAAGTCCGTGAAGGATTTAATGCCAGAAAATTTTATACCGGCATAGAAGAACTGGCAGATATGATTTTTGCAAATGGAATTGTAACTCCGTTAAACGTTGATATTTTAAAAGATGGAACCATATACGTGGAACGGGGCCACCGTAGGTTGGCTGCCTTGAAACTATTACAGGAGCGACACGGTGATTACATGGAGTATGTTGAGTGTTTTGTAAACAACAGTAATACCACTGAACTTGAAAGGTTAAAAGCTATTTACACCAGCAACACCATACAGCCTTTAAGCCCCGTGGAAAATGCAGAAGTGGTAAACCGGCTTAAAGTTTACTACGAACTAAATCACCAGCAGATAGCAACCGAACTGGGTATTTCCAGGCAGTCCGTTGACAATTACGCGAAGATTGCAGAATTGCCGGACGATGTAAAACAAGGGTTGGCCGATAACCGGATAAGCCTAAACAGCGCCCTGAGCATTACACGAAAACTAAAAGACGATGTTCAACGTGCAGAGGCTTTTGAAAACGCCTTATCTGGCAGAAATACCAACCTTAATTCTTCGGCATCTTCCGGCTTGATAGGGAAAGAAATTAAAGAAGATCCCGAAGAAGATAACGAACAATTGACCACCGATAGCGAACAGGTAACATCCTTGAATGAGTGCATAGGGATGCTGGATAAAATTACGGTAAAGTGCGCTCCCTTAAAAGAATCAAACGAACAATTTGTGCAGGATATGGAATACTATATTTCTGCTATTATACATCGGATTGAAGAAACTAAAAAACATTTAATTAAAACACAACATTAAAAAAGTATGCACGACCCGAAATCAGTAGCCTTTGATATTTACTTAGGCTCAAAACAAAAAAAGAATGGTCATTACAAAAGACCATTAATAACTATTTGGCATAACGACCCAGAGACAGATGGGACGGATGATAGTTGCGGTTGGACTTTTCCTAAAATAACCAAAGCGGAAAATGAATATTTGGATAAGGTTTCTAAAGACCAATATCCGCAAATGTTTGCCAGAAAGATTGCTTTAATTGAGGAAGCGTCTTATGCTTCTATTTGCTATAATCAAGATACATACGGAGTAATATACTGGATGTGGAGACACTTTAATAAGAAGTTTAATAAAGTGGCTTGGCAGTATGGTAAAGACTTATCAGTTAAAGAATTGAACTGCGTTTATAATTTAGCTACAAATCCTGTTGATAATTTCCAGCACCATAAATGTAACGGCGAAAAACAGTTCAGGGAAATGATATACTTAATCTATAGATGCTGGAAGCGGTTTCATAGAAAATGGTATCAGCATCCAAGATGGCATATACATCATTGGAGTATTCAAATTCATCCGCTGCAAAATCTTAAAAGGAGATATTGGGATAAATGTTGCATTTGCGAAAAACGAGGTTTTAAAGGTTCTGCAATAGGCGATTGGGATGGCACAAAGCTATGGCATCAGGAATGCGACGATTCATATAAGACTGCGCCGAAACCAAAAAGCATTTAATTAAAACTCAACACTAAACATGAATGAATCAATATCGATTGGAGGCAGCCTATTCTCTGTCAGTTTATTTTACAGAAAGGTAATTGAAGATTTAGCAACCAAAAGAATACAGGAAAGGTTAGTATGTAAAATTGTTTCAGCAAAAAACGAGAATGAAGCATTAGGAATGGCGTATAATCTTTGTAAAAAACAATTTGAAAATTTTGATTTAGTTTATGAATTAACCGTGCCAATACCAAACAAAGAACCC
>DATCWN010000019.1:0-2083 GCA_036566285.1 Hanamia sp. | reverse complement strand
CTTTACGGGGCAAATTTGAAATGTGATTTATATATTGATGATATTGGGTTTTCTATTGATGTGAAAAGGTATGGAAACACAGTGAATATTATTGCTGAAATAATCATGGAAAGGTATGATTTATACATTTCGAGTGGATTTAAAACCCACCTTTCATCCAATATTGTAGCTGATATAAGAGATAATGAAAAGAATATACCTACTATCAAGAAATTATACGGAGCAAGGGTTTTGGACAGGATAATAGAAATGTGCGACCTGGTAACATGGAATGGTAAAAGTTTAAGAAAATGACTATGGAAAAAAATAAAAAAGAAGTAGTATTTAATTCTTTGATATACGGTAAAGAGCCCCCTTATTCCAAAGACGCGGAAGAAAAAGTATTGGGCATTATGCTGTATGAACCTAAATCTGTTTCTGAGGTCAAGGAGATTTTAAAGGCAGAAGATTTTTATCTGGATGAACATAAAACGATTTGTAGTGCTATACTAAAAGTTAGCGAAACCACCACACCTGATACCGTGATGGTTTCTGAGGAACTTCTTAAAAAAGGAGAATTAGAATCCATTGGAGGCGGGTTCAGGCTTATAAAATTAATGAATAGCGTAGTGTCAAGTGCTAATTTGAAGAGATATTGTTTGTTGATAAAAGAAAAAAGTGTAAAAAGAAGATTGATAGATTTTAGCGGGGTGATATTATCAAAAACCTATGATAACGCCAATGACTTATTCGACCTTTTATCAGAGGCCGAAAATAAACTAAAAGGGATAAATTACGAACTGGATGAAATGAAAATAACTCCAATAAGTTCGATAGCCATGAACGTAATTGAGAGATTTGATACAAGGGTTTATAATGCTAAAAATAATATTGTTGATGAAAACGAGGTATATACCGGCATAAAAGATTGGGATAGGATTAACGGCCCCTTGTTTCCCGGTCTTTATGTTATTGCCGGAAGGCCGGGTATGGGAAAGGGTGTTCACATGACGGAATGCGTTTGCAGGATGGCTAAAAAGTATGAAATAGGAATTATAAACGGGGAAATGACTGAGGAGCAATTTCTGACAAGAATAGGGTGTAATTTATTGGATATTAATAATTTTCTCTTTAAAAAAAATGCAAAACATATAACCGAAGGGGAGCAGGATTTGGTACATGAGGCTATGAACGCAGCTTTGGATTTAAAAATCCATATCGAGGGGAGCCGGTATATCAACAAAATAGCAAATAGAATAAAATTATGGGTTGAAAAATCGAATGTAAAATGTGTTTTTGCAGACTTTTTAACCCTGTTTAAGGTGCCACCTGATGTAGAGAAATATTATACTGAAACACAAAAAGTAAATTATGTTTTAGAGGTATTCACTCAACTGTGTAAGGATTTGAAAATACCAATCATTCTGTACGTGCAGATGAACAGGGAAATATTAGGCAGGGGTGGAACTAAAGAGCCAAATTTATCTGATTTAAAACAATCGGGAAGTATAGAGGAACTTGCTTTCCAGGTATCGTTTATCCATAGACCGGAATATTATGATGCAGAGGCTATAACTGATGATTTTGGTGAAAGTACCAAAGGGCTTGCCTACCAGATTATAGCCAAACACAGGGACGGTGAATTAGGAAGGATAAAACTCAGGGCTAATTTGGCTTGTAGCCAGATGAAAGAATGGGAAGATCAATCAGGGTTTAGTTTTAAACAGGAAGATATAGTTGGGACTCCATTTTAAAATTTAAAAATATGCAGACACGGGAAGAAAAACTTGCTTACATGAAAAGCTACAGGGAAAATAATAAATTAAAATTCCTTACGTACAGTCAGGAGTATTCTGATAGGAAGAAGAAGAAAACAAATAAACGCCTGATAAGGCGCTGTCGCCAGAGGGTTGATTTAATCAAAGAAGAGGTGGCCCAGTATGTAAAAAACATGCCTGTACCTTTTGGCACTTTTGAAAAAGCTAAATACGTTTGTGTTTTGGGTGGCTCTGTATTTTACTCGTTTATTACCACATGCCGGAATACAGAAGAATGTGTTTCATTGCTTAGGGGGAAAGCGTCAGAAAGAAGGCATCTTCAACCG
>DATCWN010000527.1:0-3536 GCA_036566285.1 Hanamia sp. | reverse complement strand
AGGCTGCATGATGCGGAACATGCCTACAAGATTTTAGGTTCTGCTTTTAACTATATCAATCCGCGGGAAAAAAGAGAAACCATGGGCGGTGGCGGCACCTATCCAAATTTATTTGATGCGCATCCGCCATTCCAGATTGACGGCAACTTTGGCGCCACCGCGGGCATCACAGAAATGTTGCTACAAAGCCATGATGGCAAAATTTCTTTATTGCCTGCGTTGCCTGCGGCATGGAAGGATGGCAGTGTTGAAGGAATAAAAGCACGGGGCAATTTTACCGTTACTATAAATTGGAAAAATGGAAAACTTTCACAAGCTAAAATCTATTCAGCATTGGGTGGCAATTGTCGCATCAGCACATTGCAACCGGTGAAAGTAGTTGAAGTGAAATTACAACAGGCAACCGGTGAAAATCTGAATTCATTATTTACGGTATACGGCAAACCTCCTTTTGAAAAAAATAAGAATGCCAGATTGGTTGATATTGACGTGAAGAAAGAGTATGTAATAGATTTTAAAACAGAGAAAGGAAAAACTTATACGATTGTTCCTTTGTAAACCAAGAAGGTTTATTGTAGAATTCGCTTTAATGAAGAGTTCGAAAAAAAACTTCTTGGTTTGGACACCATTTAAAACCTTCACAATAGTTGCTTTATAAAAATGAATATGAAACTGAAAAAAATAATTACACTCTTTATTGTTCTTGCATTGTCGCAAATAATAAATGCGCAAAGTATCACCTGGACTGAAGTAGCCGCTGGTGTTTGGAAAGGTATTGTAGGTAAACCGGAATCTTATAATCTGTTGAATGCCGCAGGCGCAACACCCAATAAAGAAGCGCTGGCAAAAATGAGTAAAGCTGTTTTCCCTTTGGCAAAACAGGACATTTCCGGTAAAATATCTGACGGAAAAACGTACCTGAGTTTTCCCTTAAATAAGACCGAACAGCTTTTTGGTTTTGGATTAAATTTTCAAACAGTATATCAACGTGGAAAAATTTTGCAGTTGCATGTAGATCATTATGGAGGAAAAGATAATGGCCGCACACATGCGCCCACACCGTTTTATGTATCATCCGATGGCTATGGCGTTTTCATTAATGCAGCAAGATATATAACCGTGTATGCGGGAGCTGCTGTAAAAAGAGACAGCAAAAATCCTCCTGTGGCAAGGGATCGCAACCTTGATAAAAAATGGACTTCACGTCCTTATTCTGATGCGGTAGAAATTTTGGTTCCCGCCCCGGGCACAGAAGTATATGTATTTGCCGGGCCTACCATGCTGGATGCCGTACGCCGTTATAATTTATTCAATGGCGGCGGTCCGATTCCTCCACGTTGGGGCCTTGGGTTTACGCAGCGTGTACAAAGATTGATGGATGCCGATATGGTAAAAAAAGAGGCGCAGGATTTTGAAGAAAAAGGTTATCCATTAGATTTTATTGGCCTGGAGCCTGGGTGGCAAAGCAAATCTTATCCCTGCACTTTTGAGTGGGACAGCAGCCGTTTTCCACAGCCGAAAAAATTTGTACAGGATATGTTGCAAAAGAATATTCGCATCAACCTTTGGACAAATCCTTATGTTTCTCCTGAAGCTTCTATTTATAAAAGCATCAAACCATTTACCGGCTCACATACGGTGTGGGTAGGTGCAGTACCCGATTTCACCATGCCGCAGGCAAGAAAGATTTTCTTTAACCAGTTGAAAAAAGACCAGGTGGATATTGGTGTCAGCGGATACAAGTTTGATGAGGTGGATGGCGGCGATCAATATCTTTGGCCTGATGTAGCCACCTTTCCATCGGGGCATTCCGCTGAGCAAATGCGGCAAACTTATGGCTTGCTAACGATGCGGTACAGTACCGAAATGTTTCACCAAAAAAATCAAAGAACGTTTGGATTGGTAAGAGCCAACAATGGCGGAGGCACTTCTTTTCCTTATGTTATTTATAATGATTATTACAACCACGAAGATTTTATCACCGCTTTAATAAACAGTGGTTTTGCCGGAGTATTATGGACACCTGAAGTAAGGGCTTCCAAAACCGGAGAAGAATGGCTGCGGCGTTTTCAGTCAAATATTTTTTCTCCTATGGCAATGATTAATGCCTGGTCAAGCGGCACCAAGCCATGGACGTTTCCGGAAGTGGCGGAGCAGGTAAAAGAGTTTGCTTTGTTGCGTATGCAGATGATGCCTTACTGGTACAGTGAATTCGCTAAATATCATTTTGAAGGCACACCACCTTTTCGTGCAATGAATTTGGAAGAAGGATTTAAAATGGAAATCAAGAAAGAAAAAGTGGATGCCAATCTTGAAAAGAATCCTTATGCTGAGGCTGCGGCAAAAGAAATAAAAGACCAATACATGGCCGGGGAATATTTATTGGTGGCGCCAATGTTCACGGGGCAAACTTCACGTAAAGTGATTTTGCCCAAAGGAAAATGGTATGATTTCTACACCGGTGAATTTGCTGGCGACGGACAGGTAATAACAGTAACGCCAGGCCTTGATAAAATTCCTGTGTATGTAAAAGATGGAGGTATCATTCCTATGATGCCCGCCAGATTACATGCGCCAAAAGCAGGAGAGAGAGTGGATATAGAAATCAGGTATTATGGTGAAAAGCCCGGCACATACAGGTTGTATGATGATGACGGGGAAACATTTAATTATGAAAAAGGAGCGTATACCTGGAGAGAAATAAAAGTGGAAAATAAAAAGGGAACTATTTCAAATGCTGTAAAAGGGAAACCAAATACGATTGGAGATGTAACATGGAAGTTTATGACGAAGTAATGGCCACAAAGACACAAAGGCACAAAGTGCCACAAAGACTTGGTGTTATTTAGTTTAATGCCTTAAAATAAGGATTATATTTCTCAAAAGATATAAAACCTAAAGTCTTACAAAAGACTTAGCGTTACTTAGAGCCTTCCTGTCTTTGTGGCAAAAAATAAAATTATTAAAATGAAGATTGCACTATTTGTCATCACCTGCTTTTTATTTTCCTGTGCTTCGCAAAAGAAGATTATCAATTCCTCTTCATCATTTAAAAATGAAGTAACAGAAACTTTGCGCAAGCAAATAATGGATGAAGCGGCGTGGGCCATGCAACAGGAGCCAATTACAGTTACAGCGCAAACATCCCCAAGAAGCGCCGGAAGCAAACACGATTTTTTTTCCGAAGGCGATTATTGGTGGCCTAATCCTGTAAGTGTTGACAGTCCTTATATACAAAAAGATGGAATGACCAACCCGGATAATTTTGTGGCACATCGTCATGCCATGATACGATTGAGTAAAATTGTTGGCGCGCTGGCATCGGCTTATAAAATTACCGGCGATCAAAAATATGTGCAGCAGGCAATGAAACATTGCAAAGCCTGGTTTGTGGATACCGCTACTTTAATGAATCCAAGCCTGTTGTATTCACAGGCAATCAAAGGAAGGTTTACCGGCAGAGGCATTGGCATTATTGATACCATTCAGTTGATGGAAGTGGTGCAGGGATTGATAGTGATGGAAGGGGATGCAGC
>DATCWN010000466.1:0-5082 GCA_036566285.1 Hanamia sp. | reverse complement strand
TATGTAGAAAAACCAATGACGACAACTGTAGCTTCTGCAAAAAATATGTTGCAGGCGGCAAAGGATTTTAATGGCAAACTATCAGTGGCGCATTATCGTCGTCAGCAGCCATTTTTTAAAAAGATAAAAGAATTGATTGATGATAAAATGATGGGCGATATAAAATTGATACGCTTGCATTTTTATAGAAAAAATTTGTCAGAAGAAGATTTGCTGATTCCTAAAAATGCGTGGAGAATAGACGAGGCAATTGCCGGAGGTGGATTATTTTACGATATAGCGCCGCATCAATTGGACATGATGTATCATTTGTTTGGAGAAGTAGATAAAGCAAATGGCTTTGCTGTAAACCGGAATAAACTATACACTGCAGCAGACATAGTTTCCGGAAATATTTTATTTAAAAATAAAATTGTATTCAGCGGCACCTGGTGCTTTGATATCGGTGAAAGAGAGGAAGAAGATGATTGCGAAATCATTGGCGACAAAGGAACTATTCACTTTTCTTTTTTTGATAAACAGGAAATAAATATCATCCGGAATCAAAAAAGGGAAACCATCGAATTTGAAAAGCTATCCCATGTACAACAGCCAATGATTGAAAAAGTTGTTGGTTATTTCCTGGGTGAAAATTCCAATCCATGCTCTGTAGAAGAAGGTGTAAAAGTAATGGAGCTTTTGGAAAAATTTACCGCAAATAAATAGTTTTTATTTGCGGCAAACTTTTATTGCAAAGGTTGCGACCTTTATCTGTCAGGCAATTTTATCATAACTCGCTACCAATCCTTTTATCAGCGCCGAACTGAATCCTTTGTGTTCCAGTTCGTTTAATCCTGCAATAGTACATCCGCGTGGAGTAGTTACTTTGTCAATTTCCTGTTCGGGATGTGTGTGGTTGGTCAGTAATAATTCCGCCGCGCCTTTTACCGTTTGTGCTACTATAAAAGAAGCCTGCTCTGCGCTAAAACCAATTTGTATTCCTCCCTGGATGCTGGCGCGTATGTATCGAAGAGCAAATGCGGTTCCACAGGCTCCCAGAACGGTTGCCGCATCCATTAGCTTTTCTTCAATAAAAGTTACTTCCCCCAGGATTTCAAAAAGTTCTTTTACAATGGTAATTTGTTCGGCTCCGGCGCCATCATTACTAATGCAGGTCATACTTTGCTGAATGGCTATGGCAGTGTTGGGCATAGCACGAAACAGAGTAACTTCATTGCCTATCCATTGACGCAGATCTTTTAACCAAACACCTGTAATAGCGCTGATTACTATCTGTCCTTTGTGAAATGCTGTGTTTGTAAGTATTTCCTGTATCTGGAAAGGCTTTACAGCCAGTATCACAATGTCTGCATGTTGTACGGCTTCGTAATTATCGGAAATTACATGAACGCCAAGGCTACTTAATTTCTTTAGCGTCTCAAGATTTCTTTTAGTGATGGTTATATTTTCAGGAGAAAATTTTCCGGATTTTAATAAGCCTCCTGCAATGGCAGTGCCCAGGTTTCCACCTCCAATAATGGTTATCTTTTTCATTTTATTATTACTTTAATAATGAATTATTTTTTAAGAATCTAAATGTTTTGTTGAAATTTTTCGGATAAATGTTCACTGACAGGTGGCCATGTTGAAGGCGCCTATCAGCATCCGGGAGCCGGGGATACGCCGAAAGCTCCGGGTAAAATAAAACCCGGGAAAGTGGGGAAAGAGGTATGATCTTTATGGTTGTTCATTTGCATTTGCAGAATTCAAAAGTAAGAAGTTTTTTTATCAGAGGATTAAAAAATTTATTGGTATTAGATATTTCGTTCTGAAAATTTTTTTCTTCATTCCACGCCTGGGTGTTACAAAATATTTGCTGCATGTTTTTTGCTGTACCCAATTTCCATTTATTTTTAATCAAAAAATCAGTAATCATGACTACAAATGAAATTGCCAATCGCCTTGCTGAGCTTTGCCGCAAAGGTGATTTTGAAACAGCCCAAAGGGAATTGTTTGCTGAAGACGCCGTCAGCATTGAACCCTATGCTTCACCGGCTTTTGAGAAAGAAACCAAAGGCCTGGAAGCCATTTTTGAAAAAGGGAAAAAGTTTGGAGAAATGGTGGAGGAAATGTATGGGAATACGGTATCGGAACCCCTGGTTGCAGGAGATGCGATAGCACTCAAAGGGAGCATGGATGTAAAAATGAAAGGCAGAGACCGGGAGTCCATGTCGGAACTTTGTGTTTATACAGTAAAAGACGGGAAGATTGTTTCCGAGCAGTTTTTTATGTAAAAAATTTTGCATTATTTTTCTTCATCGCTATTTAATAAAATAGCGGGTGACTTTGTTATGTGTGCAAAGGAAAAATTTACCCATTGCCTTTTTGGGTGTAACAAAAAAACCTTTGCACGAATAAGTACAAAGGTTTTCGTAAATAAAGGAAGTTGTCTTTTTTAAATAAAATGATTCGCCTCTTCCATTCTTAATCCTGTATTACCCGCTCTCTCTTTCTCCAGAAAAAAGCTGTTCACTTCATCCATTGTTAATCCCAACGCTTTTGCCACGCCTTCTCCATAAGCAGGGTCAGCTTTGTAGCAATTCCTGATGTGGCGAACCTGTATGAATTTTTGCGCCTTACCCACTTCAGCGGCGGTATTTTTAAACAACAATTGCTTCTTCTCGTCTGTCATTAAACGAAATAAATTTCCCGGCTGAGAATAATAATCTTCATCTACACGATGATCCCATGCAGAGGCATCACCATGTATTGCTAAAGGGGGTTCTTTAAATTCGGGCTGATCATTCCATTCATTAAAACTATTGGGCTCATAATGCTTTGCACTACCAAAGTTGCCATCTACGCGCATGGCGCCATCTCTGTGAAAAGAATGATAAGGACATTTAGGGGCATTCACCGGAATCTGGGAATGGTTTACACCAAGCCTGTAACGCTGGGCATCACCATAGGAAAATAATCTTCCCTGCAACATTTTATCAGGTGAAAAACCAATACCCGGAACAATGTTGGCCGGATTGAATGCCGCCTGTTCTACATCGGCAAAATAATTTTCAGGATTACGGTTTAGCTCAAATTCACCAACCGGAATTAACGGGTAATCACCATGTGGCCATACTTTCGTAAGGTCAAAAGGATTGATGTGATAATTATCCGCTTCCTCTTCCGTCATGATCTGTACATACATTTTCCATTTGGGGAAATTACCTTTCTCAATATTCTCAAACAAATCCCGTTGATTACTTTCCCTGTCGGTACCTACTATTTTATGGGCTTCTTCATTCGATAAATTTTCGATTCCCTGTTGTGTTTTAAAAGTAAATTTTACCCAATGCCTTACATTGTCAGCATTGATAAAACTAAAAGTGTGGCTTCCAAAACCGTGCATGTGCCGGAAAGATCTTGGAATGCCCCGGTCGCTCATCACAATGGTTACCTGGTGCAACGCTTCGGGCAGCAAGGTCCAGAAGTCCCAATTATTATCTGCGCTTCGCAAATTGGTTTTGGGATCTCTTTTCACTGCGTGATTCAGGTCAGGGAACTTCATAGGATCCCTGAAAAAGAATACCGGCGTGTTGTTTCCTACCAGATCCCAGTTTCCTTGTTGGGTATAAAATTTCATGGCGAAACCCCGGATATCTCTTTCTGCATCTGCCGCGCCACGCTCGCCCGCAACCGTTGAAAAGCGGACAAACATGTCAGTCTTTTTACCTACTTCAGAAAAAATATCCGCTTTTGTGTATTGGGTAATATCGTGAGTAACCGTGAAGGTTCCAAAGGCGCCGGAACCTTTGGCATGCATGCGCCTCTCTGGAATTACCTCCCGGTCGAAGTGTGCCATTTTTTCTAAAAACCAAAAATCCTGTAAAAGTGCCGGCCCACGGGGGCCTGCAGTTTGTATGTTTTGATTATCAGGAACCGGCGTGCCGGTTGATGTGGTCAGTTTATTTTTCTTTTCCATGATTTTCTATTTTAGTTTGAGTTTTATAAATCCATCATAAAAATACTCTTTCAAGATAAGCAGAATCAGTCAATTTTTTATCAACAAAATTTTAGAAAAAGCGGCGCGCACTCAGGTCTTTATAGAATTATTTTTAACAAAAAGAGACGCCTGAATGAGGTACCAATCAGATTATGTAGGGAAGTAATTACTTATAACTATATATTTGCAAAAAAAAATTGACTCCGTAGCTCAGTTGGTAGAGCAGCTGACTCTTAATCAGCGGGTCCAGGGTTCGAGTCCCTGCGGGGTCACCAGGATTTTAAAAGCCTTCGAAGCTATTGATTTTGAAGGCTTTTTTGTTTCGCAGTTTCTTTCTTAACATCTGCTAACACAACTGCAACCGGAAATGAATATCAACTGAAGAGTGATACAAGTACATGGTAGCGTTCTTTCTTTTAAAATTATTTTCCTCCCTGGTTCAACATAAAGAAGTCCTGATAATAATGCTTACCCAATTACAGTAAAATAATCCCCATCGCATTTTTATTTAAATTAGAGATCGTACTGTTATTTGTTTGGCACCATTTTTCTAAGTAGTGTGCTAAAAATATATGATCATGAAACAATTTTTAATTGTGGTTGCGGGAATATTTTTGCTTTCGGGCTGTGTGGCCAAAAGGTATTTAACGCAATCTCAAAACCGTGTGACGGCTTTACAACAAGATAGTACGCAATTTGAAACCAGGATTACTTCATTGCAAAACCAGATTTCTACCCTGGAAGGAAGCATAGCAGATCTTAATAAAAAGATTGCCAACCTGAGTAGCCAGAACACCCAGCTTGGTGAGCAAACTGCACAAAGCCAGCAAGACTTGCGACGTCAGCAACAAAGATTACAACAGTTACAAAATTTATTGGAACAGCAAAAGGCCGCATCTGATCAATTGAAAAATAAAATGTCGGAAGCATTAAAAGGTTTTAATTCCAATGAGCTATCAGTTTATCAGAAAGACGGTAAAGTCTATGTAAGCCTTTCTGAAAATTTATTATTCCCATCGGGAAGCGCAGTGGTAAATCCTAAAGGCGTAGATGCTTTGTCAAGACTGGCAGCGGTACTTAATTTAAATGCGGATGTGGCGGTA
>DATCWN010000287.1:0-10253 GCA_036566285.1 Hanamia sp. | reverse complement strand
AAGACTAAAAATGAATTGATTGGTGAAGTGATTGGTTTATTGATGTCGCCAATTCAGCGTGTGATTGGAGCCTTACAGAACAGGCCGGAAACTGTAGAAGCTACGAATGAGGTGGCTCCTGAGGCAAAAACGGATGCAGCGCCTGAGGCTAAATCAGAACCAGCAGAAGATGCAAAACCCGCCTCTGACAATGGAGAAAATGCGGCGCAATAATAATCGGATTTCATTAGCATATTAGCACATCGGCTAATTGGCTCATTAAATTAATAAACAAATTTTTTTAAAATCACTCCGCCGGATCAACTTAAAAATTGAAAAGAAGGGGGAAAAAATTAAAACACAAAAATCATGGCAGACGTAAAAGCATTAGCCGAAAACTTAGTAGGCTTAACAGTAAAAGAAGTTCAGGAATTAGCTGACTTCTTAAAAACAGAATATGGTATTGAACCCGCAGCAGCAACTGTAGTTGCAAGCGCTGAAGGTAACGGAGCAGCAGCAGTAGAAGAAAAAACATCATTTGATGTTGTTTTGAAAGCTCCCGGAGCTAACAAACTTGGCATTGTAAAGATCGTAAAAGAAATTACAGGCTTAGGTTTGAAAGAAGCCAAAGACCTTGTTGATGGCGCACCTAAAACCATTAAAGAAGGAGTAGATAAAGCTACTTCCGAAGAAATTAAAAAGAAACTGGCTGACGCAGGCGCTGATGTAGAAGTAGTATAATTTTCTTTTGAATACTTTTAGGAAAAGCCGGGGATTGTTCTCCGGCTTTTTTGTATGCTAATGATAACCAGGTACAGTTCACATAATATGCTGCATGGATCTTAGTGAGTACATTTATTAATTTCAAAATCCCTTCAAGTAGTTTTCATTTTTTTTATCATGAAAATAAAAAAAAGGCAACCAAACGGCTGCCTTATAATAATATTTGAGTTTAAATATTTATTCTGCTACGATCTTTCCTCTCATGGTACCGAAATGACCAGGGAAGCTGCAAATAAATTCATATACACCGGGATCAGCAACTTTAAAAGTGATTTCATCACTTTCGCCGGGGCCTAATAATTTGGTATGTGCTATTACATCTGTAGCCATTGCAGCAGGTATATGATCGTTAGCTTTATCTTTTACTGCGGCTTCGCCAAATGCCTGTACGTCTGTGCCTTGAGCCAATATTACCACGTTATGAGCCATAGCTTCTTTTGGAAGTTTGCCCACATTTTTCAAGGTTACTTTTACATCCTGTCCGGCTTTAATTTTAAATAAAGTCTTGTCATATTTCATATCGTCCGAACCCTGTAATTCGATATGATCTGTTACGGCAACATCATTAATGCCAGGGATATCAGATCCGGGGGTTTCGGCGGCGGCAGGCGCTTCAGTAACAGCACTGTCAGTGGTGGTGGTGTCTGTGCTTTCCTTTGTTTCGTTTCCACCGCAGGAAGCTAAGAACATCATCGCAGCGACAGCGGGTACAAAAAATAATCTTTTCATGGTTTTTATTTAATTTTTATTAAGAAAACGCAAAATTAGGATTTAAAAAGGTATTATAAAATTATAGCCAATTCTTTTATCCTCAAACAGCGTTCAAAGCGAAAAAATTCCCATAATAGCAAAGTTTTTGCCGTTTCAATTTCTGATTAAAGAAACTATAAGATTTATTTTACTTACAGCCGATTTGAAAAAAATGCTTACTTTTGCAATCCTTTAAATTTCGGTAAGTGTTAATCATCGTTTAGTACCCCTTTTAAAGGCGCTCTCATTTTAAAATATTTTAATCAAAATATGCCTTCAACTAAAGTAGCTCCTCCTCAGAGAATCAGTTTCGGAAAAATTGAGCATTTGGCGGAAACCCCCGACTTATTAGGGATTCAAATACAGTCTTTTAAAGACTTTTTTCAATTGCAGACAACCCCTGACAAACGTAATGTGGAAGGGCTGTTCCGTGTGTTTAAGGAAAATTTTCCTATAAACGATACACGGAATATTTTCATGCTTGAATTCCTTGATTACTTTGTAGATCCTCCACGCTATACCATTGAAGAATGTATAGAAAGAGGACTTACCTACGCGGTTCCTTTAAAAGCGAAATTACGTTTGAGCTGTAATGATGAAGAGCACGTGGATTTTCAAACCATTGTTCAGGATGTTTTCTTAGGAAACATTCCTTACATGACTCCGCGCGGAACTTTCGTTATTAATGGCGCTGAAAGGGTAGTGGTAAGCCAGCTTCACCGTTCACCCGGTGTATTCTTTGGCCAGAGCACGCATCCAAACGGTACTAAAATTTATTCAGCCAGGGTAATTCCTTTCAAAGGCGCCTGGATGGAATTCGCTACAGACATTAATAATGTGATGTATGCCTATATTGACCGTAAGAAAAAGTTCCCGGTAACTACCTTACTGCGTTCTATTGGCTACGAAACTGATAAAGACATTCTGGAGCTTTTTGGTATGGCTGTCGAAGTAAAAGCAGATAAAAAAACTTTAAACACCAATCTTGGAAAACGTTTAGCCGCAAGGGTATTACGTACCTGGGTAGAAGATTTTGTGGATGAAGATACCGGAGAAGTAGTGAGCCTGGAAAGAAATGAAATAGTATTGGAAAGGGATACTATTTTAGATGAAGACAATATCGCCATGATCCTTGAATTGAATGTAAAGAGCGTGTTTATTCAGCGTGAGGAAGTGAGTGGAGATTATGCCATTATTTATAACACATTAAATAAAGATACTTCTAACAGCGAAATTGAAGCAGTGCAGCATATCTACCGCCAGTTACGCGGTGCGGACGCTCCTGATGATGAAACCGCAAGAGGCATTATTGATAAATTATTCTTTAGCGATAAGCGTTACGATCTTGGGGAAGTAGGCCGTTACAAAATCAATAGAAAATTAGGATTGGATTATCCGATTACTAAGAAAGTTTTAACGAAGGAAGATATTATCGCTATCATTAAATACCTGGTGTTGCTAACCAATGCCAAAAGTGAAATTGATGATATTGACCATTTGAGCAATCGTCGCGTGCGCACAGTGGGCGAGCAGTTATACGCCCAGTTTGGCGTAGGCCTTGCACGTATGGCGCGTACCATTCGTGAAAGAATGAACGTAAGGGATAATGAAGTATTCACCCCGGTAGATTTGATCAATGCGAGGACATTGTCTTCAGTTATCAATTCATTTTTTGGTACCTCTCAATTATCACAATTCTTAGATCAAACCAACCCTCTGAGTGAGATTACGCATAAACGCCGTATTTCCGCACTCGGGCCCGGAGGTTTAAGCAGGGAACGTGCAGGATTTGAGGTTCGTGACGTTCACTACTCACACTATGGGCGTCTTTGTACTATTGAAACTCCTGAAGGACCAAACATTGGGTTGATCTCTACACTTTGTGTTCATGCTAAAATAAATGAAATGGGTTTCATTGAAACCCCATATCGTAAAGTGCAGAATGGCCATGTGGACATGAAGAAAGTATATTTCCTAAGCGCTGAAGAAGAAGATTCTGCAAAAATTGCCCAGGCCAATGCAGCCCTGGATGATGATAATAATTTCATCACGGATAAAATAAAATCGCGTGAAACAGGTGATTTTCCTATTCTTGATAAAGGCGAGGTAGAGTATATGGATGTAGCTCCCAACCAGATCGTTGGATTAAGCGCCTCCATAATTCCATTCCTGGAACATGATGATGCCAACCGCGCATTAATGGGATCGAACATGCAACGCCAGGCGGTTCCGTTGATTTTGCCGCAGGCGCCGGTGGTAGGTACAGGTCTGGAAGGAAAGGCCGCGAGAGATGCAAGGATTCAGATTCACGCAGATGGTGATGGCGTGGTAGAATATGTAGATGCCAATGAAATTCATGTGCGTTACAACAGGAATCCGATTCAAAAATTGGTGAGCTTTGAAAATGATCTTATCGTTTACAGGTTAACCAAATTTATAAAAACCAACCAAAGTACCTGTATCAATCTTACTCCCGCCGTTAAAAAAGGCCAGGTTGTAAAATCGGGCGATTTCTTAACGGAAGGATATGCTACTAAAGATGGCGAATTGGCTCTTGGCCGAAACCTAAAAGTGGCTTTCATGCCGTGGAAAGGATACAACTTTGAAGATGCGATCGTAATCAGTGAGAAAGTAGTAAAAGAGGATCTGTTTACTTCCATCCATATTGATGAATTTGAAATCGAAGTTCGTGATACCAAGTTAGGTGAAGAAGAATTGACGCCTGATATTCCTAACATCAGTGAAGAAGCTACCAAAGATTTGGATCAGAATGGTGTGATAAGAGTGGGTGCGCATGTAAAAGAAGGAGATATTATTATTGGAAAAATTACACCAAAAGGTGAAAGTGATCCTACTCCCGAAGAAAAGCTGTTAAGAGCAATCTTTGGAGATAAAGCCGGAGACGCTAAAGATGCTTCCTTGAAAGCGCCGAGTGGAACGGAGGGTGTGGTAATTGATAAGAAATTATTCCAGCGGGCCAAAAAAGATAAGAATGGTAAAGTGAAGGAAAAGGCTACGCTGGAAAAGATAGATAAGACTCACGAGAAGAATGAAGCTGATACCCTCGAGCTGTTAATCAATAAGCTTCTTACCTTGTTGAAAGATAAAAATTCCGCAGGAGTAAGTAACAATTTTGGTGAAATGCTGATTGGTAAAAACGCGAAGTTTACAGCAAAAAACCTGGGTAATATTGATTACCAGAATGTAAATCCGTTAGGGTGGACTGGTGATGCGAAAACCGATGACCACATCAATACTTTGTTGCACAATTATAATATTAAATACAACGAAGAATTAGGAAGGTACAAAAGGGAAAAATTCAATATTTCCATTGGTGATGAATTGCCTGCAGGAGTATTGAAACTAGCTAAAGTTTATCTTGCTGTAAAACGTAAGTTGAAAGTGGGAGATAAAATGGCAGGCCGTCATGGTAATAAAGGTATTGTTGCAAAAATTGTTCGCCAGGAAGATATGCCGTTCCTGGAAGATGGAACTCCGGTGGATATTGTTTTGAACCCGTTGGGTGTACCAAGTAGGATGAACCTCGGACAGATCTATGAAACAGTGCTTGGATGGGCAGGTGAAAAATTAGGAAAGACGTATGCCACACCTATCTTTGATGGTGCTTCTGTAGAAGAAATTGCCGCCGAAATAGCAAAAGCAGAACTTCCTTTATTCGGTCACACGTATTTATATGATGGAGAAACCGGGGATCGTTTTGATCAAAAAGCAACAGTGGGTGTTATTTACATGATCAAGCTGCATCACATGGTTGATGATAAAATGCATGCACGTTCTATCGGGCCCTATAGCTTAATTACGCAACAACCTTTGGGTGGTAAAGCGCAGTTCGGTGGACAAAGATTTGGTGAAATGGAAGTGTGGGCATTGGAAGCTTATGGTGCTTCAAACATTCTGCAGGAATTACTGACATTGAAATCAGATGACATTATTGGAAGAGCGAAAACTTATGAAGCTATCGTGAAAGGTGATAATATTCCAAGGCCGGGTGTTCCTGAATCATTCAATGTATTGGTGCATGAATTAAGAGGATTAGGATTGGATCTGCAATTTGAATAAGGTTCTATCCCAAAAGGGGATTATAATGCGAATTAATTTAAAACAAGAAACTCTAAGCCCCTTTTGGGGTTTGGGGTAAATTCAACAAATAATATGATAAGAAAAGAAAATCGTCCGCGACCTACGTTTTCTCAAATCACGATTGGCCTTACTTCACCGGATTCTATTTTGGAAAGAAGTTATGGTGAAGTTTTAAAACCCGAAACTATTAATTACCGCACCTACAAACCGGAAAGAGACGGCTTGTTTTGTGAAAGAATTTTCGGGCCTGTAAAAGATTATGAATGTGCCTGCGGAAAATATAAGCGTATCCGTTACAAAGGAATCGTTTGCGACCGTTGTGGAGTAGAGGTTACTGAAAAGAAAGTGCGCCGCGAAAGAATGGGACACATTAAACTGGTCGTTCCCGTTGTTCATATCTGGTATTTCAAATCACTTCCAAACAAGATTGGTTATCTTCTCGGTATGAGTTCCAAGAAATTGGAAACCATTGTTTACTATGAAAGATATGTGGTAATTCAGTCAGGCATACGTGCCGATAAGGGCCAGAATTACGGCGATCTTTTAACGGAAGAAGAATACCTCGATATTTTGGATACCCTTCCAAAAGATAATCAGCATTTACCGGATGAAGACCCTGATAAGTTTATTGCCAAGATGGGCGCAGAAGCGGTTCATGATATGCTGGCGTTGATTGACCTGGATCAGTTATCATTCGATCTTCGTAATTCTGCCGCTAACGAAACTTCCCAGCAACGTAAAGCAGACGCCTTAAAACGCTTAAGCGTGGTAGAAGGTTTCCGCGATGCTAATACAAGAATTAATAACCGGCCGGAATGGATGGTAATGCAATATATTCCGGTGATTCCACCGGAACTTCGTCCGTTAGTTCCTTTGGATGGCGGCCGTTTTGCTTCTTCAGATTTGAATGATTTGTATCGCCGCGTTATTATTCGTAATAATCGGTTAAAAAGATTATTGGAAATTAAAGCGCCTGAAGTAATTCTTAGAAATGAGAAACGCATGCTACAGGAAGCGATAGATTCATTGTTTGATAATTCACGTAAATCCAATGCGGTAAAAGCAGAAGGTGGCCGTGCATTGAAATCATTGAGTGATGTACTGAAAGGTAAACAAGGACGTTTCCGTCAGAACCTGTTAGGGAAACGTGTTGACTATTCCGGACGTTCTGTAATTGTGGTTGGCCCCGAATTGAAAATGCATGAATGTGGTTTGCCAAAAGATATGGCCGCTGAATTATTCAAGCCGTTTATCATTCGCAAATTAATTGAAAGAGGCATTGTAAAAACGGTAAAGAGCGCCAGGAAATTAGTAGATAAAAAAGAAGCGATCATTTGGGATATTCTTGAAAACATTTTGAAAGGACATCCGATAATGCTCAACCGTGCCCCAACATTGCACCGTTTGTCCATTCAGGCATTTCAACCGAAATTGATTGAAGGAAAAGCGATACAGCTTCATCCTTTGGTTACCACTTCGTTTAATGCGGATTTCGATGGTGACCAGATGGCCGTTCACGTTCCTTTGAGCAATGCAGCAGTTTTGGAAGCTCAAATGCTGATGCTTTCTTCGCATAATATTTTGAATCCTCAGAATGGTACGCCTATCACCCTTCCTTCACAGGATATGGTTTTGGGATTGTATTATATCACTAAAGGGAAAAAATCAACTCCCGAACTAAAAGTAAAAGGAGAAGGAAAAACTTTTTATTCCCCTGAAGAAGTTATTATAGCATACAATGAGCACCAGGTAGAATTACACGCGCACATAAAAGTGAAAGTGAATATTCGTACTGAAGATGGCTCTATAAAAAATAAATTAACAGATACTACCGTTGGCCGTGTGATATTTAATCAGCATGTGCCAAAAGGTGTAGGCTATATAAATGCGTTGCTTACAAAGAAAGCGCTTCGCGAAATTATTGGCGACATTATTAAATGGACCAACATTCCCGCAACGGCTAAATTCCTTGATGATATTAAGCAACTTGGATTCCGTATGGCGTTTAAAGGGGGTTTATCCTTTAATATTAATGACCTTATTATACCTGATACCAAGCAGTCAATGATTGATAATGCAACTGGTGAAGTTGATGAGGTTTGGGATAACTATAATGCAGGGTTGATTACCAACAATGAAAGATACAATGGTATCATTGATATCTGGAGTCGCGTAGATACCCGTTTGACAGAAACATTAATCCGGGAATTGGCTGCTGATAAACAAGGATTCAATTCTGTTTACATGATGCTTGATTCCGGTGCGAGAGGTTCTAAACAACAGATCAAACAGCTGGCAGGTATCAGGGGATTGATGGCCAAGCCGCGTAAATCAGGTAGCAGCGGAAGTGAAATTATTGAAAATCCAATCCTTTCTAATTTTAAAGACGGATTGAATGTGCTTGAATACTTTATCTCTACTCATGGTGCGCGTAAAGGCCTTGCAGATACTGCATTGAAAACTGCGGATGCCGGTTATTTAACCAGAAGGCTGGTGGACGTGGCACAGGATGTAGTAATTAATGAAGAGGATTGTGGTACTTTAAGAGGTATTGCTACTTCCGCATTGAAAGATAATGAAGATATAATTGAGCCACTATATGATAGAATACTGGGAAGAACTTCGTTGCACGATGTTTATAACCCGGTAACTGATGAATTATTAATTGAAGCCGGTGGAAATATCACCGAGGAAATTGCCCATGCTATTAATGATGCAGGAGTAGAAACCATTGAGATTCGTTCGGTACTTACCTGCGAAAGCCATCGTGGTGTTTGTGTAAAATGTTATGGTAAAAACCTGGCATCCGGTTACACAGCGCAGAAAGGTGATGCAGTGGGTATTATTGCGGCTCAATCTATTGGTGAGCCAGGTACACAGCTTACATTACGTACCTTCCACGTAGGTGGTGTGGCAGGTTCTGCGTCTGTAGAATCTACTTTAACCGCCAGGTTTGATGGAACCATCCAGTTTGACGGATTACGTACTGTAGATGCTATTAATAATACCGGAGAAAAAATAAAAGTAGTCATTGGCCGTACGGGTGAAGTAAGGATTATGGATGTAAAAAATGACCGGTTATTAATTACCAACAACGTTCCTTATGGTTCTACGCTTAATGTGAAAGACGGGCAGAAGGTTACCAAAGGCGAAGTGATTTGTAACTGGGATCCGTTTAATAATGTAATTGTTTCTGAAATAGATGGTAATGTGAAGTTTGAAAATATTATCGAAGGTGTTACTTATCGTGAAGAAGCAGATGAACAAACAGGCCACAGGGAAAAAGTAATCATTGAAACAAAAGATAAAGCGCGCATTCCTTCTATGTTGATTGAAGGTAAGAAAGAAACCAAGGGTTATAACCTTCCCGCAGGCTCACATGTTACTATGGAAGAAGGAGAAGAAGTGAAGGCCGGACAGGTGGTTGTAAAAATACCTCGTGTGTTAGGAAAATTAAGAGATATCACCGGTGGTTTGCCACGTGTAACTGAATTGTTTGAAGCAAGAAATCCAGGCAACCCTGCCGTGGTTTCTGAAATTGACGGTGTGGTTTCTTTCGGTAATATCAAGCGCGGTAATCGCGAGATTATTGTAGAAGCAAGAGATGGTGTGATTAAGAAATATTTAGTGCCGCTTACCCGCCAGATCCTTGCGCAGGATGGTGATTTCGTTAAAGCCGGGACGGCCTTGTCTGATGGCCAAATAGCGCCTGCGGATATTCTTCAGATTAAAGGGCCACATGCAGTACAGGAATATGTGGTAAATGAAATCCAGGAAGTGTATCGTTTGCAAGGTGTAAAAATAAATGATAAGCATATTGAAGTTATCGTTCGCCAGATGATGCGTAAAATAGCTATTGAAGATGCAGGAGATACTAAGTTCCTTGAAGGAGATACTGAAGACAGGTACGATTTCAATGTAGAAAATGATTGGATATTCGATAAGAAAGTAGTAACTGATGCTGGGGATAGTGCTAAGATGCGTCCCGGAAAGATTGTTACTTTAAGAGAAGTCAGGGAAGAGAATTCTATTTTACGCCGGGCAGATAAAAAAGTAGTTGAGTTCCGTGATGCACGTCCTGCCACATCTTCACCGTTGTTGCAAGGTATCACCAAAGCATCGTTGGGTACACAAAGCTGGATATCTGCAGCATCATTCCAGGAAACAACCAAGGTATTGTCGTCTGCGGCCATTCAGGGCAAAACAGATACCATGCTTGGCCTGAAAGAAAATGTAATTACCGGCCATCCGATACCAGCAGGTACCGGGCTGAGGGAATTTGAAAACATGATTGTTGGTAGCAAAGAAGAATATGAATTGTTGATGACTACCAAAGAAGCCATGGCATTTGATGAAGAGGAATAAATAAGGTTACAAGATGATAAGTTTAAGAGGCTGTCCCAAAAGGGCGGCCTCTTTTTATTTTTAGGGGAATGGGTAGCTGGCTAATTGGTTAATTAATTGGATGGTTACATGGTTGCGTTAAGGCAATTATCTTAGAAAACCCGGGTGTAGCTCATGAGATGAAAGTATATCCTCATGAGGTTTGAATGTGTCCTCATAAGGTTTGAACGTGTCCTTATGAAGTTTGAATGCGTCCTCATGAGGTTTGAACGTGTCCTTATGAAGTTTGAATGCGT
>DATCWN010000150.1:0-7055 GCA_036566285.1 Hanamia sp. | reverse complement strand
CGGTGTACCCGGCCATTACATTACCAATCTTATTTTGGAAAATATTGAAATTGATTTATTGGGAACCGGCACTGCTGAAAATGCAAGACATGAAGTCCCTGAAGCCATTGATAAATACCCTGAAGTAAAAACCTTTGGCCCCACCATTCCCGCTTATGGCGTGTGGGCAAGGCATGTGGAAGGATTGAAATTAAAGAACGTTACTTTTCGTCTGAAAAATAATGATCTGCGCCCGGCCATTATTTGTGAGGATGGAAAGAATATTGAAATCACACAATGCCATATTCCTGAAACCAGCGAAGCGCAATCGGTTATAAGGTTAGAGAATGTAAATGGCGCTGTTATCAGTAACAATGAAGTGAAGGGAAAAGCAAACGCATTTGTTCTCGAAGAAGGAAATGGCAAAGGAGTGAAAATGGCAAATAATAAAATCTGGAATAGGAAAGTGGGAGCGAAATAATGAGTTGAGGAATGTTTTCGAATCCGTGTAATTCGTGCCTGAAATTCGTGTTTAAAATTATTAAGCAATAAATTTTTCAATATGCGCAATGTATTTTATCAATCCAAAAGATGGTTTTTATTTTCAGTTTTTTCTGTAATCGTTTTTTGTTTTTCAAGCGTGCAGGCTCAAAATAACAAGCCCGCAAAAAGCCAGTGGGCTTATCTTAATTCAAATGGAAAACTTGATTATAAAACATTACCGCAGGGTGATAGAATCATGGATTTTTCTTATGCGGGATACATGGGTGGTGGTGTAAAAATTCCATTAGTTGATGTAAAAATTACCTTAAGTCCAACAGCAGGCGACAATTCAGAAGCCATACAAAACGCTATTGACAAAGTATCTGAAATGCCTTTGATTAAAGGGTTTCGGGGAGCCGTGTTGTTGAAAGCCGGAAATTATGATTGTGAAAAAACAATCAATATAAAAGCAAGTGGTGTGGTATTGCGCGGGAGTGGTTCCGGTGAAAATGGCACCGTCATTAACATGACGGGTAAGCCGCATCTTTGTATTTCGGTGAGAGGCCAGGTTGCAACAAAAACTGTAGGAACTGCTACAAGTTTTGCAGATAATTACGTGCCTTCCGGGGCCACTACTTTTAGAGTTACCGATGCCTCTGCATTTACGGTTGGCGATACTATCCGTATCATTCGTCCGGTTACAGATGCCTGGGTACATTTGATGGGAATGGATTTGCTGGAAAGAAATGGAAAGAAACAAACATGGATTACCGGTGAAATAACCTGCAACCGTGCTATCATAAAAAAAGAAAAAAATAAAATCACGGTGGATGTTCCATTGACTGATAGTTACGATGCAAAATATTTAAATCCTCCGGGCGTATCTGTGGTGAAGATTACTACTTCAGGCGAGTTGTCACAAGTAGGAATTGAAAATTTGCGAATCAATTCTCCCGCTCAGTCAGTGACCATCAGCGAGGGAAGTAATAAAGCCTTTTCCATGAGCGGGCTTACTGATGGCTGGGCAAGAAATATTGAAGTATTGAATACAGTGAATAGCGTAAGCGTAACAGGGCGGCGGATAACAGTTGACAATCTTTCTATTCTTCATAACCTGCCAACATTAGGTGCAGCAAAGCCTGCGGACATCAACGGAAGTGGACAGCAATTGTTTTTTAATAATTGCAAAGTTACCGGCGACAATCTTTTTTTCTTTGGAACCGGCGCAAAAGTAACAGGTCCGGTGGTTTTGCTCAATTGTGTTTTTCGTGGTAATGGATGGATACAGCCGCATCAAAGGTGGGCCACCGGATTGTTAGTTGATAATTGCGAAGTCCCTGATGGCGGTATTGATTTTATGAATCGTGGTGCTTATGGCTCAGGGCATGGCTGGGCTATTGGCTGGGCGGTTGCCTGGAACAGCAAAGCAAAAGCATTTTTAAATCAAATGCCTCCTGGTTCGGCCAATTGGGTTATAGGAGGCACCGGCGAACATGCGAAAAAAACAATGCCGTTTAATACCGAGCCTTTTGTTCCGGAAGGTATTTATGATTCGCCGGGAGTGGCTGTTACACCCGGAAGCCTTTACCTGGCGCAGCTTGCGGAAAGACTTGGTAAAAACACTTTGGCAAATATTGGGTATTGAGGTCAATGTTTAATGAGCGACGGGCAATAAGCAATAAGCATCTAATGAAAAGAGTTTTTCTAATAACCATATTGTATTCCTGCTGCATTACTCTGTATGCTCAAAACATTTCGGAAGAGAAAATTTCGGAATGGAATGGCTTTGAAAAAGTTTCATTCAAAATGGATTCTGTGGCTGCGTTTTATATTAAACCTAAAAAGGCTATCGCGGGCAATCCCTGGATTTGGCGCGCTCATTTTCCTACATGGCACACGCAAATGGATAGCATTTTATTGGAACGCGGATTTTACATTGCCTATATCAATACCAATAATTTATTCGGTCATTCCAAAGCAATGATGGTGTGGGATCAATTTTATAATTACCTGGTATCCAAAAAATATTTTGCATCCAAAGTAGCGCTGGAGGCCGTGAGCAGAGGCGGACTGTATGCCTATGGCTGGGCAAAAAGAAATCCTGCTAAAGTGAATTGCATTTATGCGGAAGCGCCGGTTTGCAATTTTACAAGCTGGCCCGGTGGAAAAGGGAAAGGAAAAGGCTCGCCAAATGATTGGAAAAAATTATTGGAAGTATATGGATTTACAGAGCAACAGGCTTTGCAATATAAAGACCAGCCGAAAGATAATCTGGAAGCATTGGCTTCCTATAAAATTCCTATACTTCATGTCGTTGGATTAAAAGACAGCCTTGTTCCATACAGTGAAAATAGTGAGGTGTTGATAAATAATTATATCCGGCTTGGTGGTCCGGCCACCGTTGTTCCAATGACGAAAGGAAAAATCGAATTAAGCGGCCATCATTTCCCGATTGAGAATCCGGAAGCGCTTGCCGATTTTATTTATAAAAATTCTGTGCCTGTAAAAAATATTTTAAAGCCTGAAGAATTTATTCATTCGTATGGAAACCTGAATAATTTTTTATACGCCGTTCAAAATAATCCTGAAGTAACAGTGGCATTTCTTGGTGGTTCCATAACCAACATGCATGGTTGGCGCGATAAGGTGGAAGTGTATTTACAGGAATTATTTCCTGAAACAAAATTCACTTTTATCAATGCAGGCATTCCATCGCTGGGGAGTGTGCCACATGCTTTTCGTTTGCAAAAAGATATATTGAATAAAGGAAGAATAGATTTGATGCTTATAGAATCCGCTGTAAATGATTATGTAAACGAAACCACTGAAATGCAGCAACGACGGTCATTGGAAGGGATTATCCGTCATGCTTTTGCTTCTAATCCTTACATGAATCTGGTGATGATGGCTTTTGTGGATGAGAATAAAATTGCTGATTATAAAGAAGATAAAATTCCAGTGGAAATAAAAGTATATGATGATATCGCAAAGCATTATCAACTTCCTTTTATTAATCTTGCGGAAGAAATAAGCCGCCGTATTTTCAACCAGGAATTTACCTGGGAAGATGATTTCAAAAATCTGCATCCATCTCTATTTGGGCAGGAACTTTATTTTGCAACCATAAAAGCGATGTTCCAAAAAGAATTTATGGGTGTAAAATCAACTAAATTAATACCTGTAAAACTTCCTTCGCTTCTTGAAAAATATGCTTATACAAACGGCGATTATGTAAGTGTTGATAAGGCTTTTATCAAAAATGATTTTTTTGTAAATCCTTCCTGGAAGCCGAATGATGGTGCTCGTACGCGTGAAGGCTTTGTGAATCTTCCGGTTTTATCAGCCGAAAAACCTGGAGCAGCAATTGAATTCTTATTTAAAGGAACGGCAGTTGGTATAGCAGTTTTATCAGGCCCCGATGCTGGAATTATAAAATATTCGATTGATGGAAAAGCAGAACAGCAGGTGGATCTTTTTACAAAGTGGAGTAAAAATTTACATCTTCCATGGTATCTTATATTGGGCGATAAGTTATCAAGAGGTAAACATTCTTTAAGAATAAAAATTGCTGACAACCACAATGAACAATCAAAAGGCACATCATGCCGGATTGTTTATTTCATGGTCAATAATATTCATCGATGATAATAATTTTTGTAAAAAATAAAATTTAAAATGATTTTTATAAAGCGAAGCATTGCACTTTTTACGATTTTAATTCTTGCATGTACTGCCTCAGTGTATTCGCAAGCCATGGATGAAATGTGGGACAGCAGTACAACTGGTAAAGAAAATTCCAATCTTCAATGGTTTAAAGAAGCCAAATTCGGCATGTTTATTCATTGGGGATTATACTCTAAACTGGCCGGGGAATGGGAAGGGAAAAATTATTATGGTAGCGGCGAATGGATTATGAATCAGGCTAAGATACCTGTAAAGGAATATGCGAAAGTTGCCAATGATTTTAATCCTGTAAATTTTAATGCAGATGAGTGGGCGCAACTGGCGAAGGATGCTGGAATAAAATATATGGTGATAACTGCCAAGCACCACGAAGGGTTTGCGATGTACGATTCCAAAGTAAGTGATTTTAATATTGTAAAAGCTACGCCTTATAAAAAAGACCCGATGAAAGCATTGGCTTTGGCTACTGCAAAAAGAGGGATTCATTTTGGATTTTATTATTCGCAGTTCCAGGATTGGCATGAGCCGGATGGCGGAAGGAATACCTGGGATTTTGATGAATCAAAAAAAGATTATCAGAAATATTATCGTGAAAAAGCGATTCCTCAATTGAAAGAATTGCTTACCAATTATGGACCTCTCGGCATTGTATGGTTTGATACGCCTGGTGGTATGACCAAACAGCAAACGCAGGCATTTGTAAATGAACTAAGGGTATTGCAACCAAAAAGTTTGTTCAGCAGTAGGGTAGGGCAGGGGCTAGGCGATTATAAAGATTTTGGTGATTCAGAAGTGCCACCCGTACCTATCAAAGGCGCATGGGAATCCATTTATACACACAACGATTCGTGGGGTTATATTAAGCACGATATGAATTTTAAAACTCCGAAAACCATTATTCAATTGCTGGCTAATGTTGCCTCCAAAGGAGGAAACCTGATGCTGAATGTAGGGCCTGATGGCTCAGGAAATATTCCAAAATATTCCATTCAATTTTTGAAAGAAACAGGAAAGTGGTTACAAAAAAATGGTGAAAGTATTTATGGCACCACGTATGGATTAATTCCGGAACAACCCTGGGGAGTAAGCACTTCCAAACCGGGTAAACAATTTCTGCATGTTTTCCGCAGGCCACATAATGGGAAATTATTAGTACCAGATTTTATGGGGAAAGTCAGTAAGGTATATTCGTTATCCGATAAACAAAATCTTAAATGGGAAAAATCGGGAAATGATGTTATCATTAATCTTCCTTCATTTGATGAAACCACTGCCAATAGGGTATTTGTAATGGAGTATTCAGGCAAAATTGCTGATTATAATTTAGATGTTCCTATAACAGTGTCGAATGAATTTAATGAAAATAAAGTAGAAGCCATTTTCGCAAAAACACAGGGAAATGCTGAAATAAAAAGCCTGACTTACAGTCATTATTTTGGTGATTGGAAACATGCCACCTGCATCATAAACATGAAAGACAGCACGGATAAAATAGCTTTTCATATCCGCGTAAAAGAAGCTGGTGATTATCAATTGGCATTGGAATATTCTTGTCCGCCGGAGAGCGCAAGGCAAGAAGGAAGCATGGGAATAAATGGTGAAGTATTTTTATTCCGTACGCTTCGTACTTCAGAGTTTGATAAAAAAGCGCCGCTTCCATTTATTAAACATACCATTGCTACCACCACTTTTTCAAAGCCCGGCAATTACACTATTGAGATAAAGCCTTTGCAAAATGGGAAAGAACTTTTTAAATTGAAATCAATAATTGTTTCACCTGTGCAATAATCATTTGTAAAAATTAACAATGAAAAATAAGATCTGTTTAAGTTTCTGTTTTGTACTCTTTCTGTTTTGCAATCGGGTATTTGCTGATGTAAAATTACCTGCTATTATTTCGGACAATATGGTATTGCAACAAAATACAACCGTTGCATTGTGGGGCTGGGCCGATGCCGGAGAAGCAGTTGAAATAAAGAACAGTTGGAACTATAAAACAGAAAAAGTAACCGCTGATCATAAAGGTAATTGGCTGGTTCATTTAAAAACTATAAAAGCCGGCGGCCCTTATACAATCACTATTACAGGAGAAAATAAAATTGAATTGCATAATGTTTTATTGGGCGAAGTATGGTTGTGTTCAGGGCAGTCGAATATGGAGTTTCCTTTAAAAAAGCACCAGGGTTGGCAGACAGGAGTTATCAATGCAGAGCAAGAAATTTCTCAGGCGAACTATCCTATGATGCGTATGTTTATTGTAGAAAAGAATGCTTCAACCATTCCTTTGAATAATGTTAAAGGAGCGTGGAATATTTGCAGCCCGGAAACCGCTGGTAATTTTTCGGCGGTTGCTTATTATTTTGGAAAACGGATTCAAAAAGAAACGGGATTTCCTGTGGGGCTTATTCATTCTTCGTGGGGAGGCACACCGGCAGAATCCTGGACAAAAAAAGAAGTGTTGAAATCTGATAAAGATTTTGCGTCTATTCTTGACCGTTATGATAATTCATTAAAAGGGTATACCGATAATTTAAAAAAGTATGAACAAGAATTACTTGAGTGGAAAAAAGATTCGGCGGAACTAAAAGCGGGAGAAACTGTAAGCCGCCAAAAGCCTGTAAAAACTGCTGATCCGGCAAAAAATTCTAAATCGCCTACGGTGCTTTACAATGCGATGATTCATCCCCTGATACCATTTACTTTAAAAGGAGTTATCTGGTACCAGGGCGAATCCAATGCAGACCGCGCTTATCAATACCGTAAATTATTTCCCGCATTAATTACAAACTGGCGAAATGATTGGAAAGAAAACCTACCTTTTTATTTTGTGCAGATAGCGCCGCATCGCCAACAAAATCCTGAAATAAGAGAAGCACAACTGCTCACATTTAAAACAACGAAGAATACCG
>DATCWN010000114.1:0-3646 GCA_036566285.1 Hanamia sp. | reverse complement strand
GTCGCGGATCAAATTTGTGCGTGTGAATGCTGCCAAAAAAACAGTGCAGGTAGGAGGGGGGAATGTATGGGGAGAAGTGGATCATGCCACACATGCCTTTGGACTGGCCATACCGGCGGGGATCATCTCTACGACTGGCGTGGGTGGCTTGACACTTGGCGGTGGAGTCGGGTATTTATCAAGAAAATATGGGCTTACCATTGATAATCTATTGGAAGCAGATATGGTGCTGGCCGATGGAACCTTTGTTACGGTAAATGCCCATCAAAACGAGGATCTCTACTGGGCTATCCGCGGCGGCGGTGGCAACTTTGGGATAATCACTTCCTTTAAATTCCAGGCGCATCCTGTCAGCAATGTATATGGAGGCCCCACTTTGTGGCCCATAGAAAAGACAGAAGAAATAATGGAATGGTATCATCAGTTTATCAATAATGCTCCTGATGATTTAAACGGCTTTATCGCTACTATGGTGATACCCGGGCCGCCATTTCCCGAAGAGCTTCATCACAAACAATTCTGCGGAATTGTATGGTGCTACCTGGGCAACATGGATAAAGCAGAGGAAGCCTTTAAGCCCATAATGGCATTGAACCCTGTGTTTGCCCACGTAGGCCCTATGCCTTATCCATCCATACAAACCTTGTTTGATGGCTTGCTGCCTCCGGGACTACAATGGTATTGGAGAGCCGATTTCTTTAATGAATTAGGCCCGGAAGTAAGGGCTAAGCATTTGGAATTTGGATCCAAAATACCCACACCCCTTTCTCAAATGCACCTGTACCCTGTGAGTGGCGCTGCCGGCAAAGTGGCAAAAGACGGAACTGCCTGGGCGTACAGAGATGCTAAATATGCAGGCGTAATTGTTGGGATAGATCCGGACCCTTCCAATGCGGAAACAATTACCAAATGGTGCAAAGAGTATTGGGAAGCGCTTCATCCTTATTCATCAGGTGGGGCCTATTTAAACTTTATAATGAATGAAGGCCAGGAGCGCATAAAAGCCAGCTACAAAGAAAATTATAATCGCCTCACCAGGATAAAAAAGAAATACGATCCCAATAATTTCTTCAGGGTGAACCAGAATATTTTGCCGGAAGGGAGTAATTAGGTCGGTAGCGCAGGTCAGACCGGTGGTGAATGGTCAATGGTCAATGGTCAATATTTAGTTACAATACATTTTTATTACTGCACTCGCATTGCTGCTTCCCAATGACAATGCCATTTTAAGATCTGCACATGCACTTGCTCCCTCCGATGGGAAAAGGAGTTTTGTATTCCCCCTTAAATAATAGGAATCCGCATCTTTTGGATTTAGCGCTATGGCTTTTGTACAATCAGTTACCGTACCCGTAAAATCTTTCAGATAATATTTTGTACTTGCCCTATAAGAATAGGCTTCAGCGTGACGCGGATTCAGCTCAACTACTTTTGTGTAATCGGACGCGGCACCCGCATAATCTTTCAGCTCGTATTTTCGATTTGCCCTGTTTAAATAGGCATCCACATAACCCGGATGAAACTCAATTGCCTTCGTGTAATCGGATATCGCACCCGTCATGTCATTGAGTTTTGTCTTTGAGACCGCTCTTTTAAAATAGGCCTCAAAATCTTTAGGGTTAACGCCGACGGCTTTTGTCATATCAGCTATAGTACCGGCATAGTCTTTTAGTTCATACTTTACGAGTCCGCGGTTGTAATAGGCTCCGGGAAAATCTGAATGCAGATCAATGGTTTTATTGTAATCTGCAATAGCCCCTGTATAATCCTTTAATTCATCTTTCGCCAGGGCTCTGTAAAACCACGCTATTTCATAATTGGGGTTGATGCGAACGGCTTTATTGAGGGCCGTTATCGCTCCCTTAAAATCATTTTTGTTGTACTTTTCAACACCTTCATTGTAATCAGCAGTACCGGCTTTTTGAGGCGCTGCCTTTGCAACAGTAGTGGCTGCCGGCTTATTGAGTGTATTCTTGCTGGCATTGGCTGTCGCGCTTTTAACCGGAATCGTTTTATTAATTACTTCGTTGCCCTGTTTATCTATCAAAATAGTCTTGCCATCTTTTACCACTGTGGCAGTCCCGGTTTCAAATCCACGAATAATTTTATCATACAAAAAAGAGATAACCGTTTTACCATCCTTGTCCACAAAGCCCCAGCTACCGGAGAGATTAAGACCATAGTACCCATTTGCGTATGTAAACTCTTCATAACAGGTACATATTATTTCAATATTATCCCGGTTAACAAATCCATATTGACCCGTAAGGTCTGTCACCATCCTTAGCCCGTTTTCATCAGTGGCGCCAATCTCGCGGTACCGGGCTTTAAATTTCTTTTCTTCCTTAGCAGCTTCCAGGCGTTCCGCATCATCAGCCCGTTCTGCATCAGCAGCCTTTTTCCTGGCTTCCTCATTTCGCAGCTTCATTTGTTCTTTTCTGTCGTATTCCAACTCCCATGTACTGCGTGAGTTGGATGAGCTATTGCTGTTTATAATTCTTTTATTTCTGCCTTCCTCAGCCGCCCTGTCTGCAGGGGATCTTACCTTGCCTTTATTATCATACACAGGAACATACTGGGCATTTACTTTTATACCAGATACTATAAGAATGAAAATGATAATAGATCCCCATATAGAACTATAGCGATTCTTCATGTTATTAATTTAAAGGTTGAGTTAAGGATGATGATGCAGTTACATAAAAGTATGATTTATTTACCATCCTTCTTATTGTTTGAACCCCGATTTTTAGGATTAAAGGATTGCGGGATTAAGAAACTGTCTGAACCAGGATTTTAGGATTGTTGGATTATCTTAATTGGCTCCTCTTTAAACAATATATGATATGTAAAAGGTGTTCTCTGAAATCATTGGTTAGCGCGACAACAATACAAAGAACGGAATAGAAAAGCCAGGATGCTCAATGCTGAAGTTTTTTTGGGAAAGCTGTTTGATTTCGTTTAATTTTAATACGGTTTTGCGTGTCATGTACAATTTATATAATGTAGCTTATTCCTAACAATAAAATCTATAAAAATGGAAACAGCAGCAATGACAAACAAAGAGATCGCCCAGGCACTCTATGACTATTTCGGCGAGGGGAATGTTCCCGCCATTCTCGACCTGGTTACCGATGATATCAAATGGACCTGCCCGGGTCCCACAGAAATACTCCCTTATGCACGTGTTTACCACGGAAAAGAAGGTGTATCAGATTTCTTCAGGCTTATTTATGAGAACAAGGATTTTCCCAAATTTGAGGTTAAGGAGCTTATTGGAGATGGCGACAAGGTGGTTGCGCTGGGGTACTGGGATGCAAAATCCAAGAAAACAGGTAACTCATATTCCGGAGACTGGGCTATGGTATTTTATTTCAGAGACGGGAAGCTAGCTGAGCACAAAGAATATTATGACACCTATGGCGAGGCAATGGCTTCCAAAGGATAAAATTGCCTGAACTGCATTTTAAAACCCATTTCGGTTATCGCCCTTATACTCTTTTTGTGCCCGGTTGTTTACCAGGGCAGAGTGATATATTTTAAACCACTTCCCCCACATAAATCACCGAAATGCATTTCCAAACCTATAAGGTTTGCGGTGAAGGTTTTGTTCGGAAGGGAAACCTTATAGCGTTTGAGGATTGGG
>DATCWN010000498.1:0-2536 GCA_036566285.1 Hanamia sp. | reverse complement strand
CATTTTTTTCATGGCTTGATAAAGTAGATTATAATCCGGTGAATACAATGAATTATGTAGTAGTTGGAAGAAAACCGTTAATCAAATAAAACATGGTACCGAAAATTTCTATCATTATTCCGTGTTACAATCATGGTAAATACATAAAGGAAGCCATCCAAAGTGTGGAAAAATGTGGTGATAAAAGCTTATATGAGATTGTTATTTTAAATGATGGTTCAACAGATACGTATACAATACAAATTTTGCAGGAACTTTCTGAAAAAGGATATAATGTAATTAACCAAGCAAACAAAGGACTTGCAAATGCCAGGAATAATGCAATCGAAAAAGCAAAAGGGAAATATATTTTAGCTTTAGATAGTGATAATAAAATACTCCCGGAATATATCTATGAGAGCATAAAAATATTAGAAGAGAAGCCAGATATTGTAATGGTGTATGGGGATTCGGAGTATTTTGGTGATAAAACAGGTAGAAACAATGTAGGTGACTTTAATCTGCAAAAATTAATGCTTGGAAATTATATTGACGCTTGCGCAGTTTTTCGTAAATCTGTTTGGGAAACATTGGGGGGTTATGATGAAAATATGCCCGTAATGGGATTAGAGGACTGGGATTTTTGGTTGAATATGTGTTTTAACGGCTATAAAGTTTATTATATTCCAAAGGTGCTTTTTAACTATAGAATATTAGGCAATTCAATGCTCGCCAATATAAAATCAACTAAGCCAATAGAGTTGGAAAACTATATCAATAATAAATATAGGAAATATTTAAATAACAATTACATAAATGAAGTGTTGCTGGAAGCTGGTAAAAACAATAAGAAATTGGCGTTTAAATTCTTAATTGCTTTATATTTTCCGCGTATTCTTGACTTTTTATTTAAAAAGAAAATCATTAAAAGTCCGAATATATTCTAATACTAATTGTGGAGATATTTTTTATCTGCACTGATCAAAAAATAAAGTTTATAAAAAGAAATATGCAGGTTTCAGTAATCATTATTAATTACAACACTTTTGGATATACCTGCAATTGTATTCAAAGCCTTATTGATAAAACTGAAAGTGTAGATTACGAAATTATTTTGGTTGATAATGCCTCTTCAGAATGTGATCCTGATTTGTTTAGAGAAAAATTTCCGCAGATTATTTTAATAAAAAACCCTCAAAATAGTGGGTTTGCGGCGGGAAATAATTTAGGAATAAAAAGCGCAAAAGGAGAATTTATTTTATTGCTAAACAGCGATATGATATTTATCGAAAACTCGATTCTTTTCATTTATGAAAAATGTAAAAATATTGATAATCTGGGCGCGGCGACCATTCAATTAATTTTTCCGGATGGCGCGGTGCAATCTTCGGCAAAAAGATTTCCTTCTGTAATGGCGCATTTTCTAGAAATGACGCGTTTGTATAAAATTTTTAAGAATCAATATAAAAAGAGAAATGAAAAATATAATTATCAAAAAAACTTTATTTGCGACTGGGTTTGGGGAACTTTTTTCTTCTTTCCAAAAAAAAATCTGGAGTTAATGAATGGCCATTTAAGCGAAACTTATTTTATGTATTCTGAAGATGTAGAATGGTGTTATCAGTTTAAAAAAGCAGGATTAAATAATTACTATTTTGCAGGATCCAAAATTATACATCTCATAGGCAAAAGCAGTTTTACTTCATTTAAAAATAAATTAATTGAAAAAAATCATCTGCATTTTATTAAGTCAAATTATGGTTTCTTCCCGTTTTTAATAGAAGGTATTTTGATGAAATTGAGCAATATTGTAGGCGTAATCAGAAAGAAAAATAGTAATTAATTTTCAATGAATCTTACAGTAATTATTTCAACTTATAACGGTGCAAAAAAATTGCCGGTAATTTTAGATTCTTTGACAAAACAATCTTACAAAGATTTTGAATTATTGATTGTAGTAGATGGCTCTATAGATGAAACAATGGATGTGCTTCAGGAATGGACAAATAGATTTTATGATTTCAAAATCATTTACCAGCAAAACAAGGGAAGAGCGGCAGTAAGAAACACCGGCGTAAAAAATGCAAAGGGAGAGCTGCTTCTTTTTTTTGATGACGATCTTATTGTAAAAGAGAATTGTGTAAAGAATCACCTCGAATACCACAGCAAAACTAATTTTGAAAATATTTTTGTAGGGCAAGTTTTAGACGAACCCACAGAAACAGACGATAACAAAGAATTTATCAGGTATAAAAAATATCTTGCAAAAGCATGGTATAAAAATATGTATAGGAAAGATAGAAGAATAGAGAAAAATATATTTGATGGAGATTATTATATGTCAGGCGCCAATTTTTCTCTCACAAAAAATATCTTTAACCGGATAGGAGGCCTAGACGAATCGCTAAACCGTTGGGAAGATTATGAATTTGCAATAAGAGCAAAAACGGCTGGTGTTAAAACTATTCTTGGAGATAAATATGCCACCGTTATCCATAAAGATAACAACAACAATTTTAAATCCTGGATAGTAAAAGCGAGAATAGGTGAGATCAAT
>DATCWN010000417.1:0-3723 GCA_036566285.1 Hanamia sp. | reverse complement strand
CGCAATAAGATTTTGCGGAGCAGTACAATTCCCGGTAGCGCAAACCAGTACCACTGCAACTCCAACACTGTAACAACCGTTGCTATTTTTGGCAAACACATAATAAGTACCATCTGTTGCCTGTGAAGGATTCGCCACAAGCGTCTGTGCATTGGTATTATTTTGAGAATGCCATTCTGCTGCTATCCCGGCAGGAAGCGCCCCTACCAAAGCCGTAAGATTGTAAGGGCATGATGCAGTAATATTTGCGCTGGTAACTGTTGGTGGTGCTATGGTTGGGCAACCAAAATAAGTGAAGTCTCCTGTAAGGGTATTCCCTATGGAACCATTACTACATTTTGCCACCAATGAATAAGAATGTGCTGAACCATCCGCAAATCCAGGCGCAATAAATCCTCCCAGGCTGGCTGTTGCCAGCACAGTGCCAGTTAAAATATCGTCTATGTAAATAGCAACTTCGTAAACCCCTGACTTATTCACCCACCCGATATTTACACTGCTGCCTGAATTGCTTGTAATATCCCCCGAAATGACGGCATTACAAACTCCACCGGCACAAACACTTGCGAAAAGAGCCGCTGATCTCTGTTTGAAAGTAAGTGCTGCCCATTGAGCCTGCGTATAACCTAAACATTCAGGAAGAACCCCGTCCCATGATTTATTGACAACAGAAGCCCAGAAATTATATTCTGTGTCTGTATTTATTTGAGTTTTGATTTGGGCATACACTTTTGTAATGTCAAAAGTGATTGTTTGCCTTTTTGTGCAATCAGTAAGAACCGGCGTGTTGATTGTTAAAGCCCCACCATTTTCTGCTACCTCTACTATATAGTCATAATTATTAATGGTATAGGTAGTGGTAAGCCCGTTTACTTCGGTTTCAATCCCACAACCCTGCAACACTACATCATTGCCTACCGTATCAGGAATAACCGGCGCACCTTCGCCACAATTACAGGTACAAACGCATCCTAAAACGGTTTCTAATTCAGCCACATAATCGCTGGCATCAAAACCTGCATTTATGGTTGTTTCTATGGACTTAACTAAAAGAAGCGTTTTTATAATTACGTCCTGCGTTTCTTTCTTTTCTTTATCGGAGCAATCAGTATCTAACTGGTCAACCAACTGTTTCAGACGTGCGGAAATACATTCTTCATCCAATGCACAGCGAATATCTTTTTCTCTTTTGTAGTGATAGCTTACTTTGGCAAAAACATTGTCGCCTAAATTATAATTAGCACAGGACGTGCCGCTAAAAGCATAAACACCTTCAAAAAGAACCACACTAAAATTGGTAACGGATATGTCATCTAATACCGCCAACGTACTTTTGGTGGGATACTCTAACGAGAAATCATTTACCTGGCTATCAGAAATAACGCCATTATAAACCGGCACAGGGTCGGCTATAACCGCCAGCTTCCCTGTCTTGCAGGAGCCGTTCAATTGAGCCGATAAAGTGCCGTATTTTTTATTTTTTGAATCCGGCGCACAAATGGATACATTTTTGGTTACTTCATAAATCTTTCCTCCTGCATCTGTAAGTTGTACGGTAAAGGAGTATTTGCCATACTGGTAGGTTCCTGCTATGGTTGGGATATTTACAGAAACTACCGAAGTAAAAGGAGTTACAATATCATAACCCGAAGAAGGGTATTCCTTTGTTGTAGTGCCGTTGGAAATATTGGTAATTTTTACCGATGCTCCTAAAATATTTTGAGCGCCTGCACCTAAAAATACAGAGGGGGAAATATCCACTGTAAAAACACCTGCGCACATATTGGCAGTTATTTTTGAATCAAGAATCGCAATATTGGCGCTATCCGAAATTTTAGTTGCAGGCATTTATTTTATTTTTAAGTAAAAAGGGCAAGTGTCCAAAATATCAGATACCTGCCCTTTCAATGTTCTTAAAGCATGTATCTTTATTTGCCCCTACGTGAGAAACTAAACTTTACTTTAGGGGTTCCATAAAGTGTTGACGCTGATGATGATGATTTTATCCGCGTACCAAAAGTGGTATTAGACCTCGTACTGTTAGGCACTCTCGGCGTTTTCCCAAATGTTTTTCCGCATGATGCACACATAACTATAATTTTTAATTATTAAGAATTAGATTTCAATTCATCCACTGCCTTTTGAAACTTCTCTACCGTTTTTTCATTCGCCCCTGAGTCCAGTGCTTCTTTCAGTAGCATTTCTGCTTTTTCAAGTTCAGTAGGAGCCGGGGGGTCTATGACGGGTGCAGTTCCTTTCACGGGTTCTTTTACTTCACTCTTTGGCAAGTCGGCTTCGCTTTTTCTCAAATCAGCTAAAAGGGCTTCCCCGGAATCACTTGTCAAAAATTCAATGAAGTACCTCTTTCTTTCTTCCGGCGTATAGTCACTTGAAATTGCTTTCACATCCACCCAATTCCCCTTTACTTTTTTGGAAATTTGATTAGGGTTTTTATTGAATGACAGTTCACCTGCATTTAAGAGTTTACCGATAAGGATAGAAACACTTTCGTCTGCTGTAAGTTCATTCCTTAGCACTTCTTTCAACCCACTTTCATCCATGTCATCAATAATCTCCATCAGCATATTTTCACAATCAATATCCTCTTTGGGAGGTGTAAAAAAGCTGCCATTTAAACGAAGGAGCAGTTCCTGTTTCCCTTCCAGGCTCATGTCCAAAACTTTGTTTGCTGCTTTAACTCTTGTTCTGATTTCAGTATTCAAAACTTTAGAATCCGCTTCCAGATCAAGTAACTTGTAACAAGGGGTTCTATGGTCATCCGAAAACCCTTCAAACTTGTCAAAAGCCGGGTAGTTTTCAAGATAGTTTTGAACGTTTGGCTTGTTGGTTGTCAACGTACCTAACTTAAAAACCATGTCAGACCTTTCCCTTGTTGTCCATCCGATATTAGCCGGAGTTTCAAATTCTTTAATCTGTTTTGTCTGGTCAATCGTAGGAAGCCCTTCTTTGTACCGGATGGTCTTTGTTTTCCCATCTTTATCCTGGAATGTTATCCGTAGATAAGGAGACCAGTTTTGGATCTTCGTTAATTGAACCCTTTTACCATCTCCAACGTGTTGGTAAATAGGTGCTGATGAATTTAGAGCATCGAGCAATACATAAGTTTTAACTGACATTGTTTTTTTTGTTTTAAAATAATCCCTCAACTTTAATTTATCGGGCTAAGGGAATAACCGATTTATTTTAAAATTTTAAGTCAACCTTACCTTAACTGTTCCTGATGTGTGGTAAAGCCCCCCGATAGCTATCCCGCCTGTTGCTGCGGCTGCATCATCAGCGTAATTATCAGCTATGTCAAACTCCAACCCTAATGCTGCTACCTCAGAATTGATAGCGCCCTGGAGATCAACATCTTTAGATAATCTTGCTTTTTCTGCCTGGTACTGTCCTGTACCAAGAGGAAGAAAAGTTTTACTTGCCATTGTATTTATTTTTGAAAAGAGGAGCGCATTTTATTGCGCTCCTTGATTAGGAGATTAGATTACAGTCCGTCATAGATGAACTCATTGGCACAATGTACCTCAAAGGTGAACTCTGTTTCTGCTGACCACTCATGTGTCCGGCAGCCAGTTCCCATTGAGTTGCGTGGCCCAAGAATACCATTGGAATCAAACACCATATCGTACCTTACACCTTGGATAGATTGGAAATAAACGGTTGTAAATTTCTTACCAGCCATTGTACCATTCCGGTTAGGTGTAC
>DATCWN010000348.1:0-4364 GCA_036566285.1 Hanamia sp. | reverse complement strand
TTCTGAATGGCTTCGCTGATGGAGCAAAATATAATCCCTATTTCTGAAAGTTGTTCTTTAAAGGAAGTAGCAACAGAAACGCTATCCATAACCACGTCCACCGCTACGCCACTTAGTCTTTTCTGCTCGTTGAGGGAAATTCCTAATTTATCAAAAGTCTTTCTCAATTCAGGGTCTACTTCATCCAAACTACCCAGTTTTGCTTTCTTGCTTTTGGGAGCTGCATAAAAAATAATGTCCTGGTAATTGATTTTCGGATACTTAACATTTGGCCATGTGGGCTCTTCCATTTTCATCCATTGATGGTAAGCTTTCAGCCGCCATTCAAGCATCCAGTCGGGTTCATTTTTTTTCGAAGAAATTAACCGGATTACATTTTCATCAATTCCTTTTTTAATTACATCTGTCTCAATATCAGTTACAAAACCGTATTCATATTCTTTTGAAACCGTTTCTTCAAGCATTTTCAATTCTTCTTCCATACCATATATTGTTTTGTGAAAATCTATATTTTTTAGAATGCAAAGATAACCCTTATCTTGTTTATACAAAATAGTATAAATAGCAATGACTAGCTAAATCGGGAATTTTTTGAAATAAGTATCTGGTTCTAATCATACCAACGCGCATAATGTGCAAGACTTTTTTAACTAAAACGACTTTTTTTACCACAATCTTTAACACATCGTCAAGTTAAAATTAATAGCCTGGAAATCATATTATTTCTTTCTAAAAAAAATGCGGATAGGGACTCCCGTTAAGTCAAACTTTTCTCTCATTTTATTTTCTAAATAATTTTTGTATGGAGTTTTAATGTCATCAGGATAATTGCAGAAAAATGCAAACGATGGAACCACAGTTGGCAACTGGGTAACATATTTTATACTCACTGCATTTCCCCGAACCACCGGCGCATGATAGGCTTCAACGGCCTTTAGCATTACTTCATTCAATTTTGAAGTACTGATCTTTTGTTGGCGGTTTTCATATACTTTCAAGGCGGTTTCCATTGCCTGGAAGATGCGGAGCTTTTCAGTGGCCGAAATAAAAAGAATAGGCACATCCGTAAATGGCGCCAGCTTATTTTTCAATAATTTTTCGTAATCCCGTGCGGTATTGGTTTCTTTCTTTATAGTGTCCCATTTATTTACCAACACTACGATTCCTTTTCCCTTTTTTACTGCCAAAGAAAAAATGTTCAGGTCCTGGGCGGTAATTCCTTTTTCTGCATCTAACAATAAAATACAAACGTCCGCTTCATCCACTGCATTTACGGCTCTAATCACGGAATAAAACTCAAGGTCTTCACTCACTTTGTTTTTTCTGCGAATGCCCGCGGTATCAATTAAAATGAATTCTTTATTGAACAATTTATAAGTGGTGTGTACCGCATCTCTTGTAGTGCCGGCAATGTCACTTACGATGGTACGATCCTGCCCTATCAGCGCATTAAGCAAGGAAGATTTTCCCACATTAGGTTGCCCGATAATGGCAAACTTTGGAAGCGATTTTTCTTCCTCCTCTTTTTTCTCATCAGGAATAAGAGAACACACTTCATCAAGCAGTTCGCCGGTACCTGTACCGCTTACAGAAGAAAGAAAAAATATTTTCTCAAAGCCCATACTGTAAAACTCCGCCGCTTCAAGCTGGCGTTTAGAATTATCTACTTTATTTACCGCGAGATAAACCGGCTTTGGCGAGCGGCGCAGCACATCAGACATTTCTTCGTCGAGAGGAGTGATACCGGAAGTAACGTCAACCATAAAAATAATGGCATTGGATTCTTCTATGGCAAGATGAACTTGTTTGCGGATTTCTTTTTCAAAAACATCAGCACTGTTGGCCACAAAGCCGCCGGTATCTATTACGTTAAACGTTTTGCCAATCCACTCGGCTACGCCATATTGCCTGTCGCGGGTAACGCCGCTAAAGTCATCCACGATGGCTTTTCGTTGTTCTAACAGCCTGTTGAAAAAAGTGCTTTTGCCTACATTGGGCCTGCCGGTAATTGCTACGGTATATGACATTTTAATGATTTATTCTTATAAATGATGTTGCATCACGTACGATGTGTGATGTACGAAGTACGATGTACGGTTTTTGCAAAGAACGTGTTTTTTATTTTAGATTATTAACCTATAACAGCTTTATGTTCAAATACATTTTGCAAATCATGTATCAAAGATCCTGGATGGATATACAGGTCATCCGGGCTTTCCCACTTAATATTTATATTTGCAGGATGAATTTCAATGAAAAACAAACCGTTCGCATTGCCATTTTAGATTTGTATGAAGGCACTCAAAACCAGGGAATGCGTGGTATAAGAGAGATCGTGAATCAATTTGGAGAAATGAATCACCTGAATATTATCTCTAAAGAATTTGATGTGCGGCTGAAAAATGAATTGCCCGATACTGGTTACGATATTTATATAAGCAGCGGTGGGCCGGGTAGCCCCACTGCATCGGAAGGTGAAGAGTGGGACACGCTTTATTTTAAATGGCTCGAAGAAATGGAACGGTTCAACAACGATCCGGCAAACGTCCAAAAGAAATACATTTATTTTATATGCCATTCTTTTCAGTTGGCAAGCCGGTATTTTAAGGTCGGAGAAATCACTCACCGAAAATCCACCGCCTTTGGAGTTTTTCCGGTGCATTTGCTGGAAGGTGGTAAAGAGGAATTTGTTTTTGAAGGAATGCCTGATCCGTTTTATGCCGTTGACAGCCGCGATTACCAGGTGATACAGCCTGACTATAACCGCTTGCAGGAATTAGGCGCCACCATTTTATGCATTGAAAAAGAGAGGTCTTATGTGCCTTATGAAAGAGCCATTATGGGAATCCGGTTTAGCGATTATTTTATCGGCACTCAGTTTCATCCCGAAGCCGATGCTGTCGGCATGACCTTGCATTTAAAATCGGACGATAAAAAGAAAAGCGTAATAGAAAACTACGGTCGCGAAAAATGGGAATCTATGATTGAACAACTCAATGACCCGGATAAAATCATGTGGACGTATTCTCATATTGTTCCTAATTTTTTGAACATTGCGTTGAATAGTTTGCTTACGGTGGATGCGGCGTGATGGTCAATGGTGAATGGTCAATGGTGAATCGTTAATTGGTTTATTAGTTAATAGGTCGAAGTTCATTTCCTGATTCTTAATTCTTATTCATGACTTGTTACTTGATTCTTGCTACCTGATACATAATACTTGATACTTGATTCTTAATTCTTAATTCAATTCCCAAAATGATACCGGAACTACGAACACAATTCAATGAAAACTTTACAGAAGAAAAATACCAAAGTTTTTTAGAAGACCTTGACAGCAAACACCCCGGTAATATTGTTTTTCGTGTGGCCGAAACTCCTGTTTTTATTCCCAAAGATTTTACAAAGAAAATCCTGGATGCCTGCGAATCCATTGTGGATATTATTGTGGAACCTGGATTTAAAAAATTAACCGATCGCGCCATACCCAAAAAAGATGAAGTGCCCAATGAAAATGAACACACAGACTTTATCGCGTTCGATTTCGGCATTTGCGAAAATGAAAAAGGAGAACTGGAACCGCAGTTAGTAGAAATGCAGGGCTTTCCCACATTATTCGCTTTTCAAAATTACTATCCGCAAATACTCGAAAAACATTTTGAAATTCCAGCAAACTATTCTCATTATTTAAACGGATATAACGACAATACCTACACGCAACTTCTAAAACAAATTATACTCGGAAACCATGAACCCGAAAACGTGATTTTATTAGAAATAAAACCCCACGAACAAAAAACCAGGATAGATTTTTATTGTACACAGGATTATTTGGACATTCCCATTGTGTGCCTCACCGAACTGGAACAGGAAGGCAAAAAACTATATTACAAAAAGGATGGTAAAAAGATTGAAATCAAAAGAATTTATAACCGGATTATTTTCGATGAGCTGGACCAGGTAAAAAAAGATCTGGGGCCTGTGGTTGATATTACACAACCCTTAGATGTGGAGTGGGCGCCGCATCCCAACTGGTTTTACAGGATCAGTAAGTTTACCCTTCCCTTCATTGAGCATCCTTATGTGCCGGAAACTTTTTTTCTAAATGAAGTAACACAGCTTCCCGGCGACCTCAATAACTTTGTTTTAAAGCCTTTATTTTCTTTTGCGGGACAGGGAGTAATCATTGACGTTACTAAAGATGATGTTGATAAAATAACCGATCCTGAAAACTGGATCTTACAAAGAAAAGTGAAATATGCCGATGTAATAAAAACACCCGGTGTTCCTGCAAAAGTAGAAATCAGGATTTTTTATTTCTGGGAAAAAGGAGCCGCAAGGCCGGTGGCAGTAAACAATCTTGC
>DATCWN010000188.1:0-11522 GCA_036566285.1 Hanamia sp. | reverse complement strand
AAAATCCAATTGCTCTTCAGTGGCATCGAGGTTAAAAAATAATTCAAAAACCGCATCGTGAACTTCATCAGGACGACAATTGGGTTTATCTACTTTATTGATAACTACAATGGGACGAAGATTTAATTGCAACGCTTTCTGCAACACAAAACGCGTTTGCGGCATTGGCCCTTCAAACGCATCCACCAATAATACAACGCCATCAGCCATTTTTAAAACGCGTTCCACTTCACCACCAAAATCACTATGGCCGGGAGTATCAATTACATTTATTTTTACACCTTTATAAGTAACAGAAATATTTTTACTAAAGATGGTAATGCCCCGCTCTCTTTCCAGGTCATTATTATCCATAATCAACTCGCCAGATTCCTGGTTGTCTCGGAAAATATTGGTGCTTTTTAAAATTTTATCAACCAAAGTAGTTTTACCGTGATCAACGTGTGCTATAATAGCGATGTTTCTGATATCCATAAAGTTTTTTAACCTTTAGGGCAGTATATTTTTACTGCCCAAATTTTTTTAAGGGTGCAAAGTTACGTCAAATCATTTTCCTGACAAGAATAAAACAGAAAGTTAACAGTTAAAGAAGGTAATTTGGCAGGCTTTTTACATAACATTTTAATAAGATTTTCAATTGGATTTCCTGAAGTGATCAACCTTTTTTATGATGAATTCTAAAAATGCCAGTAATGCACCCAATATAGTTGTGAAGAGAAAAGGAGTGAGTTTATATTTGTGTATTCTACTCGACCTTATTGGTCTCACAAGTTATCTTTTGCCTGTTATTGGTGAAACAATTGATATGGTGTGGGCGCCTATGTCAGGGATTATATTTTACTTTTTATTTGGCATGAAAAAGTTTGGATTGTTAGGCGGGTTCTTTTCTTTTCTTGAGGAGTTGGCTCCTGGCCTGGATTTCATTCCCACTTTCACGATTGCCTGGTTTATTAGAAAAAGAGAAGAAGATAAAAATACATCCAACATTCAGACGCTACTTTAAGATTTTATGTAGCTGTGTAAATTGATACATTGAATACCTTGCTACATAATGTAGGAGCATGGAAAGGAAAATTAATTAGCTTTATTTAATTAAAATTATTTCCATGAAATTTTTTTTATCTCTTTTGTTCTTTACTTTTCTATATAATTCTTGCTTCTCACAGGACAGTATAACGGTCATGGATATACGATCTGGTGAAAAAATCATAAGCCTCAATTTTACTGCAGCAAAAGAAGATTCTCTTTTGCAATCCGTACAAGCACAAGCGAAGACTTTTGATAAAATGCATCTTTATTCATTAGACAATTCCGTTCCGATGAGTATGGCGCAAAGCCCGTTACTACCTTATATGCACTTGCCTGCAATGAACTCGTTGAACCATAAAAAACAATTACGGGTACCATTCAATATTCCTTCGGGAGTTACCATCCCCGCGGATAAAAACGAACTGGCATTTTATTCCATTCCTCAATTAGCATCGTTAATAAAAAATAAAAAAATTTCTTCTGTAGAATTGACTCAATATTTTATTAACCGCTTAAAAAAATATGGCGACACGCTTCAATGCGTCATTTCCCTGACAGAAGATATTGCAATGCAACAAGCAGTGGAAGCGGATAAAGAAATTGCTGCCGGCAAATACCGTGGACTTCTTCATGGCATTCCTTATGGATTAAAAGATTTGTTTGCAGTTCGCGGAACAAAAACAACCTGGGGCGCAGAGCCTTACAAAAACCAGGTGATTGACTATAACAGTTATGTATATACGAAATTAAAAGAAGCAGGGGCGGTGTTGATTGCAAAATTAACTTTAGGCGCTTTGGCTATGGATGATTATTGGTTTGGTGGCCGTACCAAAAATCCGTGGAATATGCTGGAAGGTTCCAGTGGTTCTTCTGCAGGCTCAGCAGCAGCAACGGTTGCAGGGCTGGTTCCCTTTGCTATTGGTACAGAAACGTATGGTTCTATTATTTCGCCATCTACGGTTTGCGGGGCCACAGGATTACGGCCAACTTTTGGTTCTATCAGCCGCTCTGGCGCTATGACACTTTCCTGGAGTTTGGATAAAGCCGGACCTATTTGCAGAAGCGCGGAAGAAGCCGCTATTGTTTTTTATTATTTGCATGGCACCGATGGACGGGATGCCGCCGCGGTAAACATGCCTTTTAATTATACGGGCAAAGCAGATTTATCAAAAATGAAAATTGCTTATGCAAAAAATTATTTTGGGAAAAAGGATACGCTTGGAAATGAAAATAGTGTGTTGGAAGTTTTTAGAAAAGCGGGCGCACAATTGATACCTGTTGATTTCCCTGACTCCGGTATTTATAATTTTGATATCATGGGTATTGTAATTGGCTCTGAAAGTGCGGCGGCTTTTGACGGCTTTACCAGAACCGGTCTTGATGATAAAATGACAAGACAAGGGAAAAATGAATGGCCTAATTTTTTCCGGGCATCGAGGTTTATTCCCGCGGTGGAATATGTAAATGCAAACCGACATCGCTACCTTTTGATGCAGCAGGTGAACGAAGTAATTGAAAAATATGATGTCATCATTTGTCCCACATGGGGCGGCAACCAGGCGGCAATTACTAATTTAACCGGCCATCCTGCAATCAGCATGCCTACAGGTTTTAATAAAAAAAATTCACCAACAAGCATAACGCTGGTTGGAAAATTATACGATGAAGCCACCTTGCTGGCGATTGCAAAAGTGTACCAGGATGCTACACAATGGAATAAATTGCATCCTGTATTTTTTAAGTAAAAAAAGAAAAATTATATACAATGAATAAACTACTGCTTTCGGGCTTATTGATTTTTATTTTCCAATCTTCCTTTGCTCAAACAAAAAACATTACCGGCTTCTATGGAAAAAATGTGGACCAGCAATTAAATGTAGAATCCACATTTGATAAAAGTTTAAGCAAGGAAAATATTGGCGAAAATATTAAAAAGCTTTCTGCAAAGCCGCATCACTTAAGCTCTCCGGGAGGCAAAGAAAATGCTGAATATATTTTGAACCAGTTCAAAAAGTTTGGCTGGGATGCTAAAATTGAAACTTTTCATGTATTGTTTCCGACACCAAAAACAAGATTGCTTGAAATGACTTCTCCCACTTCTTATAAAGCATTGCTAAAAGAACCTGCTCTAAAAGAAGACGCAACCTCAGGACAGGAAGGGCAATTGCCTACCTACAATGCATTCAGTGCAGATGGCGATGTTACTGCCGAATTGGTATTTGTAAATTATGGCCTGCCCCAGGATTATGAAGTGCTGGACAAAATGGGAATTGATGTGAAAGGAAAAATTGTGATTGCAAAATATGGTCATAGCTGGCGTGGTACCAAGCCAAAAGTAGCGCAGGAGCATGGCGCCATTGGTTGTATCATTTACAGCGACCCCATGGATGATGGATATTTCCGGGGAGATGTGTACCCCAAAGGCGCTTTTAAAAATGAATACGGAGTGCAACGCGGCTCGGTAATGGATATCGTAGTGTATCCCGGCGACCCATTGACTCCTGGCATTGGAGCAACAAAAGATGCGAAACGGCTTGACAGGTTGCAGGCGCCCAATCTTTTAAAAATTCCTGTTTTGCCAATAAGCTATCGTGACGCTACACCCTTATTGGAAGCGCTAGGTGGCCCGGTAGCTCCCGATAACTGGCATGGAGGTTTACCGTTTGCTTATCACGTTGGGCCGGGTAAAACAAAGGTGCATTTAAAACTTGCTTTCAATTGGAATGTGGTGCCGTGTTACAATGTAATCGCCAAAATACAAGGCGCTCAGTTTCCCGATGAATGGGTAATAAGAGGCAATCATCATGATGCATGGGTCAATGGCGCAGGCGATCCAATCAGTGGTTTATCGGCCATGCTGGAAGAAGCAAAATCAATAGGTGAATTATTAAAAACTGGTTGGAAGCCGGCCCGCACCATTGTGTATTGCGCATGGGATGGTGAAGAACCCGCATTGATTGGCTCTACAGAATGGCTGGAGGAACATCAAAAGGAGTTGCAGAAAAAAGCTGTCGTATATATTAACTCGGATGGAAACGAACGGGGTTTTTTAAATGCTTCAGGCTCTCATGCATTGGAACCTTTAATAGATGAAATTTCGAAAAGCGTTATTGACCCGCAAACGAATGTAAGTGTGTTTGAACGAAGGAAAGCTCATAATGCTATTTCAGCGAATGGTGCGGAGCAAAAGAAAAAAATATGGGATGAAAAAGAATTGAAACTGGGCGCTATGGGTTCGGGTTCTGATTATTCTTCGTTTATTCAACATGCTGGTATTCCCGCATTGGACCTGGGTTATGGCGGTGAAGGCAATGGTGGGGAATATCATTCTATTTATGATTCTTACGACCATTATTCAAAATTCAAAGACCCCGGTTTTCAATATGGAGTTGCTTTAGCACAAACTGCGGGACGTGCTGTTTTAAGAATGGCCAATGCCGATGTATTGCCTTTTGACTTTACGCATTTGTACCAAACCATAAATGGATATTCGGATGAATTAATAAGCCTTCTGAAAAATTCAAGAGAGTCAACAGAAATAGAAAATAACATCATCAATTCCGGTGGATACAAAACCGGTGAAGACCCAACCAAAAAATTCATCAGCCCGGTTGCAAAATCCGAAGTGCCTTATCTTGATTTTTCGCCGTTGCAAAATGCGTTGGTAGCATTGAAGAAAAGTGCCGATAGTTTGAAAGTGGTTTTTCAAAATAAAATAAAGACGGGAAGTGTAAGCGCTGATTTTAATCAATCGCTTTACAGGGCCGAACAACAACTGCTTACAGAAAAAGGTTTGCCACGTAGGGCATGGTACAAACATACTTTGTATGCTCCCGGATTTTATACAGGCTATGGAGTAAAAACAATGCCCGGCATCCGCGAAGCGATAGAAGAAAGAAACTGGAAAGAAGCGCAGGAACAAATAGAAGTGGATGCAAAAACAATTTCCAGGTTTGCAGATTATTTGAATGATGTGTCCGCAAATAATCGGTGATGGGATAGCTGTTTGAAAAGAAGAAAACTTTTTTGTAAAAACGCTAAAGCTGAATACCACAGCCACCAGAGAATGCTTATACGATTACATCCGCGTAGCAGGCGATAAAAAGATAAGAGCAATATTTATGATGCTTGAAGATGAAATAATAAAAGAAGCAGAATGGTGGAAAGACGATCAATTTATTGATGAATTAGGTAAACGCTATGCTGCATGGGAGAGCGGGAAGGAAAAGGGGTACACATTATCTGGAGTTAAGGCTTCAGTTGTTCAATTGAAACATAAGAAACAGTTTCCCGGAATCCGCGACCCACACCTTCACCAACCACACATTTAAACAGTCTAAAAAAATATAACTCCTTTCAAAATTATTTACGCATTCTCTTCTAACTCCCGGTGTTCTTCAGGCTTATAATTTGCTTTTAGTGCAGCCAACTTTTTCTTTCCATAAGTGAAACGTGTGATCAACACAAACAATACAGGCACTACAAATATTGCAAGCGTAGTGGCTGCAAGCATTCCTCCAAACACCGTCCAGCCAATGGTTTTGCGCGATTCTGCTGCGGCGCCTGTCGCAAAGGCCAGTGGCAATACGCCCAGGATAAAGGCAAGCGAAGTCATGACAATAGGCCGTAACCGCAAGCTGACTGCTGCGATGGTTGCTTTTATCAACTCCATCCCACTATCCACTCTTTCTTTGGCAAATTCTACAATCAAAATAGCATTCTTTGCCGCAAGACCAATGAGTGTAATTAAACCGATTTGCGCATAAATATTATTGGTAAGATTGGGTAATAAACTAAGCGTGATAATAGAACCCAGGGCGCCTATTGGTACCGCGAATAGAACAGAAAATGGAACTGACCAGCTTTCGTACAATGCCGCGAGGAAGAGAAATACAAAAACAAGAGAGATGCCGAAGATGATCCCGGTTTTATTTCCAGCTTTTATTTCTTCACTGCTCATGCCTGAAAATTCATAACCATAACCTGCGGGTAAAAATTTTGCAGCGGTCTCTTTTAAAGCTTCTATTGCCTGTCCACTACTGTATCCTTGTTTTGCACCCCCGTTGATTTCGATTGACCGGTAAATATTATAATGAGAAATCAACGTGGGGCTTTCAATTACTTTGCTGGAAATTAAAGAACTCATTGGGATCATATTGTCCTGCCTGTTGCGAACGTAATATTTTCCAAGCTCGCTGAGCGAAGAACGGTAGGCGCTATCTGCCTGCGTAACGACTCTGAAGTTTCTCCCGTAAAGATTGAAATCATTTATATAACTGCTTCCCAACAAGGTTGACATCGTATTATAAACATCCGAAACAGAAACGCCTAATTGCTTTGCTTTATCGCGATCTACATCTACCTGGTAGCTTGGGGTATTTGCCGTGAAGAAAGTAAATGCCTTATCTATTTCAGGGCGTTTGTTTGCCTCGGCTACAAAGTTTTTCGCCACCTGTGAGAATTGTTGGATGTCATCATTACTGGTAGTTTGCTGCAGTTCTAAAGTAAAGCCTGCCGTACGGCCTAAGCCTGGCACTGCCGGGGGTGAAATGGCCAATACCCTTGCTTCTTTTATATCAGCCGTTTTCTTGTAGATCTGTGCAATTACACTTTGTGCATTATGCTCTTTGCCTTTACGCTGATCCCAGGGTTTTAATAAAACAAACATGGTTCCTACATTGGATTTATTGGAAAAGCTGATGATGTTTAATCCTGCTATTCCTCCCACCACATTTACCTCAGGAATAGTCTGTACCCTTGCCATGATTTCTTTAAGCATGTCAATGCTTCGTGTGGTGGAAGCAGCCTCAGGCATTTCATAAGTTACGTAAACCCGTCCTTCATCTTCCGGCGGAATAAAACCAGATGGTTTTTTTTCAAAGAGAAAAATTAATGCTACAAATAAAACCACGAGCATTACTAATACATAAGGTGTTTTTCTTACCCAAAGCGCTACACCTCTTGTATAGGATGCGGTTATTTTTCTAAGACGGCTATTGAAGGCGTCAAAGAATTTTTCCAGCAAATTCTTTTTTTCATTGGCACCTTTTGAATGTCTTAACATTAGAGTACATAACGCCGGTGTTAGTGAAAGCGCAACGAACGCCGATATTATTACCGATACAGCAATGGTAATAGCAAACTGCTGGTAAAGCCTGCCCACAATACCGGGTATAAAACCTACAGGTACAAACACTGAAGCTAATATTAAAGCGATGGCAATTACGGGCCCGGATATTTCTTTCATTGCCTTTTGTGTGGCTTCTTTCGGAGACAAATTATTATGGTCTATATTATGCTGAACCGCCTCTACCACAATGATAGCATCATCAACCACGATGCCGATAGCCAGTACAAAAGCGAATAAGGTAAGGGTGTTTATAGTAAAACCGAATGGGATAAAGAAAGCAAAAGTACCTATTAAAGAAACCGGAATGGCCAGCACAGGAATTAATGTAGCCCGCCAGTTTTGAAGAAATAAAAACACTACAATGATTACCAATGTCAGCGCTTCTAAAAGTGTAAATGCTACTTCTTTAATAGATGTTTTTACTACAGAAACGGTTTCCAGTGGAATCAGGTAATCAATATCGTTAGGGAAAGTTTTTTTTAATTCAGTGAGCGTTTTGGTAATTCCTTCATAGGTATCTAATGCATTGGCGCCAGGCGCCTGGTAAATTAATAAAAAGGTAGCGGGTTTACCATTTACCATCGCATTGTTTCCATAATTAAACTTGCCTAATTCTACCCTGGCTACGTCTCTTAAATAAACAATATTTCCCGTGCCGGGATCAGTGCGCACAATAATATTTCTGAATTGATCAACGGTATTGATGCGACTGTTAGTTAATACGCTGTATTCAAAACTTTGCGTATTGGGTTGGGGATTCCCTCCTATTGCTCCAGGGGCAATCTCTAAATTTTGTTCAGTAATTGCAGCCGATACATCTGCAGGTGTAAGGCTTAACGCAGCAAGCTTTTCTGGATTCAGCCAGATACGCATACCAAAATCATCTCCACGCGACAGGATATCACCTACACCTTTCACCCGCTTCAAAGCATCCTGCATGTAGATGTTTACAAAGTTGCCGATGAATTTAGAATCATGCGTTCCATTTGGAGAATAAAAAGCAAGCGCCACCATAATACTCGGATTGCGTTTGAGTACGGTGACGCCCAGACGTTTTACTACATCGGGTAAAGCAGGCTGCGCAACACTTACCCTGTTCTGCACATCAAGCGCCGCAATGTTTACATCGGTACCTACCTCAAAAGTTGCGTTGATAGAACTTTGGCCGCTGGAGGTACTGTTACTGGATAAATATGACATACCCGGCGAACCATTTATCTGCGTTTCTATTGGAGTCGTCGTTGTTTGCTCCACCGTTTGGGCATCTGCCCCGGTGAAATTGGCAGATATAGAAACACTTGGTGGCGATATATCCGGGTACTGCGCAATTGGTAAATTGGTTAAGGATATAATTCCAACGAGCACTATTACAATTGAAATTACAATTGCCGTAACAGGGCGTTTTATAAAAGTTTCTGCGATCATTTTAAATTCTTAATTCTTAATTCATCATTTTTTTTATTTTGAGGCTGTAGTTATCACCGACCCTTCATGTAAATTTTGAACACCCTGGACTACAATTTTTTCACCATCATGTAATCCGTCTTTAATAATTACGTTGTCTCCTATTTGTTTTCCGGGCACCACCTTCCGCTGGGTAACCTTCGAACTATCTCCAACTACATACACAAAAAATTCGCCCAGTAATTCCGTGATGGCTTTGTTAGGGATGATGGTTGAATTTGTCGAAGCATTATTTTTAACTCTTACTGTTGTATTCATTCCGGGCTTAAGCATCCCTTTATGATTCGGAAACACGAGCCTCACTTTGATAGTTCCTGTTTGAGGGTCAACGGCTCTGTCAATCAAACTGATATTTCCCGGAAAAGGATATACCTCCGTGCCAAATGCGATGGTAAAAACGGAATCTTTTTTGCCTGCACCGCTTTGTTGTAATTGTATGAAACGATAAATATCTTTTTGGTCAACGGTAAAGTCAACTGCGATGGGGTTGTCGGTAGAAACGGTATTCAGAATTGTTTGTCCGGCAACAATTGCGGTTCCCTGCTTCACCTGCGAAATACCTATGGTTCCTGCGAAAGGCGCGTAGATACCGGTAAATCTTACATTCGATTGAACACCGGATACATTTGCTTTTGCTGCAGCAACCTGCTTTTTAGCTGCCTGCAAAGCAGCATCCGCATAGTCCACCTGTTGCTTTGCAATGGCATCGTGCTTGTCCAGTTCATGATAGCGGTCTGCATCTTTCTGGGCTTTTATTAAATTGGATTCCTGTACCTGCAGGTCGGCGATCGCCTGCTGGTAATTGGCTTTATAAACCTGTGCATCTATGGAATATAATTTTTGTCCCTTATTTACCTTGGCGCCGTCTTTAAAATAAATACCGGTTATATAGCCGCTTACCTGCGACGTTAATTTTATTTCATTCAGCGCCGAAATGGTGGCAGGGTATTCATCATTATAAACTGCGTTGGTAGCAGTAACTTCTGCTATGGTTACCGGTGTTGCGGGCGGAGGCCCTTGCTGTTGGGGATCTTTTTTGCTGCCACAGGATGCTGCAAAAAGCAAGATGGCAGCAAATAAGAAAATAGGATTCTGTTTCAATTTCATGCTCATTACTATTTTTAATAACTGATATTTCCTAACGCCTGCGCCACATCTATTTTACTGGAAAGTACTTCGTACAAGGCGTTATAATAATTGATCTGCGCGGTGCGCAAATCGGTTTCTGCATTGATAACTTCTAAGAAAGCTTTCACTCCCGAACGATATTGTAAACGTATCACGTCATACACTTCATTGGCAAGCGAAAGGTTTTCTTTTAAGCTAAAAAAATTATAAAGATTGCTTTTGTAAGAAGCCATTGCCTGCTGGTATTGGGTATTTATCTGGTTTTGAAAACTCGTCATATCATTATCCACCTGGCGTATCTGCAACTGCGCTTGTTTTATCTGCTGCAATCTTTTGCCACCCTGGAATATGGGAATCGACAATACAATACCGGCGTAGGAATTAGGATATACCTGGCTGTAAAGTTTTGTGAATTGCTTATTCTGAAAATTTAAATTGTAATTCCCAAAGAATGAAACATCCGGTAAAAAACTCCATTGATAATATTGAAGATTGTACTGCTGAAGTTTCTTTTGGGTTTCCAGTAATTGCACTTCTATCCTCTGCGAATAATTAATATCCTGAAGCGTATCAATAAAAATTTCTCTTGCCATTTGGGCTGTATCATACACCAGGTTTAGATCTTTTGAAGAAGGATAGCCCATCAATTCTTTCAGGTAGGCCTGCTTTACTTTTAATGATTGCTCGGCTGAATTTTTTAAAGCCTTCGCATTATTTAAAGATATGGTGGCTCTTTTGTAATCTGTTTTGTCAACAATGCCGCTTTGATATTGGTAATAAGAATCTTTAAGGCTCAGGCTGATCCGCTGAATATCTTCCTGCGTTACCTGTATTTGTTGCCGGGTAAGTATGGCATCATAAAACGCCTTGCTTACCAGTACCGCGGTGTTTATATTTTGCTCCTTTGTACTCTGCTGCGATTGAAGGCGTACATCTTTTGAAGTTCTTGTAGCCAGTAATACATCTCTGTTGAAAATATTTTGTGTAACTCCAAACTGTGCACCCGACGTATTCGCAGAGCCGGAATGAAATAAATTGCCGTTTTGATTGATGGTGGGCAATTGAAAATTGTGCTGCAGGTTGTAATTGAAATTCACCTGCGGATACCAATCCGCTAATTTGGATTTGATAATCGCCTCGGTGATGTCCTCGTTAATTTTTGCATTTTGCAAATTGGGATTATGCTGTACGGCATATTGTATGCAGTTTTCAATAGTTGCATTTTGTAGCAAACTATCTTCCGGCTTTTGTTGTGCCGAAAGTAAATAAGGAAAAATTAAAATTGCCAGTGCTATGATGCAGGATTTATATCCGTGCTTTTTATTTCGTTTCCAATTGTGTATCATTTTTTTTGTATCCTGTTCATTTTTTCAAAAATCATTTATGTCTCATTTTTTCTCACCGGGCTTTAATGCCGTCCCAAAGTATGTTAGCGATGGTGCAAAGTTTTTTATCTGTAAAATCAAACCGCCCTGCTATGTGATATTTCGCTGTGGCAGTAATGCAGCCAAACACCACCGAAGCAATCAATCCATATTCCATCTTTTTTATGTATCCCTTATCCATCCCTGATTGAAAAAATTCATTAAACTTATTTACGCTCGCTGTGGCATCTGTGGGGCAGGCCATTTTTGCATACGGCGAACTATTGAATTGTTCTATAAAAGTTAAGGACGCGGGATGTTTGATTAAATATTTACAAAGACTCGTCCATCCCTCAAAAAATTGTTCGCGGTAATCTTTTTTACTGTTAGCCGGGTTAAACATTTCT
>DATCWN010000521.1:0-3298 GCA_036566285.1 Hanamia sp. | reverse complement strand
TAGACTTACATAATCTTAAATATTTTTCTGAAAATATTCCCGGCCTTCTCGAAGTTTCCATTGGTCACGCATTAATATGCGATGCCTTATACTTTGGTTTAGAAAATGCAGTTCAGTTGTATAAAAGACAATTAGACAATGCGAAAATGTGAAAATAGGCAAATGTGAAAATGTGAAAATGAAAAGTAGGGAAAAACGTTTTATAATTTGAAGTATCTTACTGTTTATCCCTTTTATCTAATTTGATAATTGGCTAATTGGCTAATTAAATATCTCACTCAACTTTTTATCCAATGCTTCGCCCCGCAGATTCTTTGCAATAATTTTCCCTTGTGGATCTATTAAAAGATTCTGAGGAATACTGGTAACATGAAACAGGGCAGCTACTTCATTTCCCCAACCTTTTAAATCACTCACGTGCGTCCAGGTAAGGCCATCCATTTTAATGGCATTGAGCCATGCAGGCTTTGCCTGGTCAAGTGAAATACCTAACACTGTAAAATTTTTAGGGTGATATTTATTATAAACAGCCACTACATTTGGGTTCTCTTCACGACATGGCCTGCACCAGCTTGCCCAAAAATCTATTAAAACATATTTGCCTTTGAACGAAGAAATATTGATGGATTTACCGGAAGTATCGTTCTGAGAAAAATCAATCACTGCAGAGCCAATAGCATTTATTTTCCCTTCCTGTATCTGTTGATTTACATATTGTGCCAAACCGGTTTTCTTCACTTTGGCAGACATTTGTTTATATAACTTTTCAGCTTTATCTACATTCTGCGATGCCTGCATCAATTGAATAATGGCAATAGGGCCAACATAAGAAGAAGGATTTTTGGCTATAAAATCTTCACAGATCTTTTCAACTGCTGCAACCGATTCGCTGTCGCTATCTGCGCCGGGCGTGAATATTTTCGAATAGGGTTTTATCGCTTTCACATACGCGGCATACTGGTCATTCGATTGCGAACCGGTAATTGCAAGTTGATCCAATGACTCTTTTTTCCCGGTAATCTCAATTTTACTATTTTCTAAAAATATAGGAACAGCAGGTGGCTGATCGCCAAAAACCAATACCTTAAAAGTGGGTTCTGCCAATTGGCCTTTTATACTAAACTTCCCTTTTTCAAAGGTTGTTTGTTTTTCCGGCTGCCCCGTTTGATCATTTAAAAATGAAACTGAGGTGCCATCTTCATAACCCGCTATGTTTCCTGAAATTTCAAACCCATTGGACGTCTTAACGGTAGTTTTCGTTTGAGAAACTGCGAAGAACGGCAAGAGGGTAAAAAGGAAAATTATTCTTTTCATAATAAAAAAGTGTAAGTAACAAATTTAATTTCTTTTGGGTAAAAAAGAACTTTTGCACTTTACGAAGCTCGTAAAATTGAGTTAAGAAAATTTTTCGTGTTTTCTTCAATATCACCGGCCTTCTCAATACTTTTAATATAAGCAGTGCCGATGATGGCTCCTGCCGTGTATTGGCATGCCTGCGCAAATGTTTGATGATCTCTTATTCCAAAACCTATGAGCACTTCATTATTCAAATTCATATTTTTAATTCGCTTAAAATAATTTTCCTGCGCGCTCATATCAGTATCCCTTCCCGTGATAGAAGAAGAAGAAACCGCGTAAATGAATCCATTACTTATCGCATCTATTTTCCTGATCCTTTCTTCAGAGGTTTCCGGGGTTATTAAAAAAATAAAGCTCAGATTATTTTCCAGGAAAAATCTTTGGTACTCATTTTCATATTCCTCAATGGGGAGATCCGGTAAAATAATTCCAGCGATACCAGCCTCTTTTGCATCAACACAAAATTTTTCAAATCCATACTGCATTACTGGATTCAGGTAACCCATTAAAATTAAAGGAACACTTTCTTTTAGCGGATTGCTATTCTTAAAATGATTCAGTTGTTCAAAAAGGACTTTGATCGTCATTCCGTTTTTCAATGCCTTCATGCTGCTATTTTGAATCACGGGACCATCGGCTAGGGGATCGCTGTAAGGCATTCCAATCTCAATGATATCAGCGCCATGCTTTTGTAATGCATCCAAAATTTTTTCAGTATCCTGTAACTGTGGAAAACCTGCGGTAAAATAAATGCTAAGAATATTTTTATTCTTCTTTGAAAACAATTCTGCTATCGGGTTCATTTGCTTTTTATAATTTATTTCCTTTGATTATGACATCTCTTATTCAACAGAATTTTTAAAAATGGCGTAACCTTCCAAAAATTATTTAACTATGAATGTCAATTTCCATTTTAATATTTGCTCTTTCATATTCTGAATGATCCAATGGGACTTCCTTAAAACCAAACTTTTTATACAAGTGAATGGCTGGTTGCAAATTCGTATTGGAGTACAAAATTATTTTATCAGCCTTCAACCTCTTTGCTTCATCCATACAAAACTCCAGCATCCTGTTTCCAATTTTCTTTCCAATGAAATGCTCTTCCACAGCCATTTTAGATAATTCATAAATTCCATCTTTTACTTTCATCAATGCAAAGGTTCCGGCAATTTTATCATCCACTTTCGCGAAAAAAATATAGCCGCCTTTATCAATGATAAATTTTTTTGGGTCCGACAGCATTTCATGATCCATCGGTTCTACTACAAAATATTTTTCCAACCACGCCACGTTGAGCGAGGTAAAAAATTTTGCATACTCATCACTAAACTCAATTATTTTTACATTCATTTCGTTTTATTGAGATGACAGCTATCAACTTTTTTGTAAAACCTTTCATTCAGCCATTCAATAATTTAATTATTCAACCAACTTCATATAAGTATCCATATCCTTATCTCCTCTCCCACTCAAATTCACTACCACCACATCGTTTTTTTCAAATTTCATTTTGCCTAAAACTGCAAGTGCATGCGCAGATTCCAGGGCAGGAATAATGCCTTCCAGTTTCGCTAATTCAAAGGCAGCATGCAAAGCTTCCTCATCAGTTGCATTTAAAAACTGCGCTCTTTTTCCCGCAAATAAATTCGCATGCATTGGCCCGATTCCAGGATAATCCAGTCCTGCTGAAATACTGTATGGTTCAGTAACCTGGCCATCTTCGGTTTGCATCACCAGACTTTTGCTGCCGTGCAAAATCCCAACAGTTCCTAATTGAGAAGTTGCTGCACTCATACCTGTATCAACTCCTTTACCTGCTGCTTCCACTGCAATTAATTTTACAGAATCATCTTCTAAGAAATGATAAAAAGCGCCTGCTGCATTACTGCCTCCACCCACACAAGCGATGACATAATCAGGCAACTCATTGTTATTT
>DATCWN010000070.1:0-8853 GCA_036566285.1 Hanamia sp. | reverse complement strand
TGATTTTACATCGCGCCCGCTAACATTAAAGCTTACAAAAATTCTGCGCCGGCCATCGTCTCTGCTTATTTGTGCCGGCCCCATCTGATAGGAAATATTGGCTACCTGTGAAAGCGGTATCTGGTTACCATCGGAAGCAGGAATAAATAATTGGCTCACATCGTCGATTGAACTCCGGTAAGCGCTGTCTAAACGAACGACAAGATCAAACCTTCTTTCATTTTCATAAACCAGTCCTGCAGATTGGCCAGCAAATGCGGTGGATACCACATTATTTACGTCTTCAATATTTAACCCGTAGCCCGCTAATTTTGCCCTGTCATATTGTATCATTATCTGCGGAAGCCCGCTTACTCTTTCCACTTGTGGCTGCGTTATTCCTTCAATCGGTTTTATGGCATTGGCCACTTTTTCTGCGAAAGCCGCAAGTGTATCCATGTTTTCACCGAATATTTTAATGGCAACATCCTGTCGAATACCTGTCATCAATTCATTAAAACGCATTTGAATCGGCTGGCTGGGCTCTGCAATCACACCGGGAATTTGCGAAAGCGTTTCCTGCATACTATCTGCCAAAGCATAAAAATCTTTAGTAGTTGTCCAATCTTTTTTATCCTTCATTATCACCATCAAATCGGATGCTTCCGGTGGCATCGGGTCGGTAGCTACATCTGCTGAGCCTGTTTTGCCAACTACCATTTTTATTTCAGGATATTTTTGTTTCAACATCCGCTCAGCCATTAGTATCGTTTCCACAGTTTGGGAAAGTGATGAACCCTGCGGCAACACGAATTCAATCGCATAATCGCCTTCTTCCAATGTGGGAATAAATTCTCCTCCCATTTTATTAAAAATAAAAAAGCTGATTAATAACAAACCAATAGCACCGGCTACCACGGCGTATTTGAAACGAATAGCTCCCTGAAGTACCGGTGTATAAAGTTTTTGAAAAAAATCCACCATCTTATCGGCGAATGTTCTTTTGTTCGTAATATTTTTTGAGAGAAATAATGACGACATCATCGGGATATAAGTAAGCGAAAGAATCAATGCGCCTATGATGGCAAAGCTTACTGTTTCCGCCATCGGGCGAAACATTTTTCCTTCAATTCCCTGCAATGAAAGGATAGGAAAATAAACAATCAGAATAACGATTTGCCCAAAGGCTGCTGAATTCATCATCTGCTTTGCGCTGCCACTTACCGTTTCATCCATTTGCTTTTGCGTGAGCTTTCCTGAAAGCTTATCGGAATACGAAAGTTTATGTAAAACATGCTCTACAATAATAACGGCGCCATCTACAATTAACCCAAAATCAATGGCTCCCAAACTCATCAGATTTGCCGAAACACCAAACACATTCATCATGCCTAAAGCAAACAACAACGATAAGGGAATAGCAGATGCTACAATCAAACCAGCCCTTATATTTCCTAAGAAAACAATCAAAACAAAGATGACAATCAATGCGCCTTCCATCAGGTTTTTCTCCACAGTATGGATAGCCCGGCTGATTAAATTGGTACGGTCTAAAAATGGTTCTATTTCCACATCCGCCGGCAACGATTTTTGGATGCTCGCCATTCTATCTTTTACTTTGCCCACCACTTCAGCGCTGTTGGCTCCTTTCAGCATTAGCACCAGCCCGCCCACTACTTCTTTCTCTCCATTATACGTCATGGCGCCATACCGCGGCGGCGAACCCAATTGCACTTTCGCCACATCGCGAACAACAACAGGAATTCCATTGGATTGTTTTTTCACCAGGATGTTTTCAATGTCTGCAATGGAATTAACTAATCCAACGCCCCTTATAAAATAGGCATTTGGCTTTTTATCAATGTAAGCGCCACCTGTATTTTGGTTGTTTTTTTCAAGCGCTTCAAAAATTTCCGGTATGGTTACATTCATCGCTTTCAACTGAGCCGGATTCAACGCCACTTCGTATTGTTTGGATATGCCACCAAAGCCTGTAACTTCTGCTACTCCGGGAATGCCGTACAACTGGCGCGCCACTATCCAGTCCTGCATGGTGCGCAAATCCATTGCAGAATATTTTTGTTCGCTGCCTTTTTTAGGATGAATAATGTATTGATAAATTTCCCCCAATCCTGTTGTAACTGGTGCCAGTTCAGGCCTGCCTATTCCTTTCGGAATCAGGCTTTCCGCATCTTTCAATTTTTCTGAAATCTGTGTACGTGCAAAATAGACATCCACTTTATCATCAAAAACCAAAGTGATTACACTAATTCCAAATCTTGAAAAAGAGCGCATTTCAATAAGGTCGGGAAGATTGGCCATTGACCTTTCTATCGGCGAAGTGATAAATTGTTCTACTTCCTGTGCAGCTAACGTGGGTGCTTTGGTTATTAATTGCACCTGGTTATTGGTAACATCGGGCAAGGCATCTATCGGAAGTTTGCCAGCACTCCATACGCCCCAAATAATAAGGGCTATCGTCATTACACCAATAACCAATTTATTTTTAAGACTAAACTGAATAATCCTGTTTAACATCAATATAATTTTTCTGTACGTAAACAATACATACCCCAAACCATAAGGCTGTAGGGCATTACACTAAAATGAAAAAATTATACTAATTGTGGCGGCTGCCAAACGGGAAGCGTGATATCGATAATTACAGAAGGCAGGAAACTGGTTTCTGTTTTACCACAAATTGCAGGTTGTGTGTTATTTATAGAAATAAAAGGAATAAGAGTAATGGCAGAGCAACAAGCGCAATGGCAAAAAGGTGAGCAAATATCCTGATTGGGAACATCGTGTGGATGAGTTGCTTTTGAAATTTCAGTTTTTATTTCTTTTTGATTCATAGCAACAGCTTCATCAGCACAGGGCATAACGCTAAGCGATACAACAAGAATGGCCATTATGAAAGCTATAATTTTCAAGTGGGTAAAGGTAAATAATGATTTTATGAAATGAAAAATAAAACAGCATCCCTGTAACAAAGTATGATTACTTCCTCTTAAAACTACAAAAAAGAAAATTCTGAATCGTGTTGTTAGGCGTGGCATGATTCACTTCAATGCATTTAATTCTGTCAAATGCTATTTCAAATCTTGCAGACATGGATGCTTCTGAATATTGCTTTACCTCTAAGCCGCTACATTTTGAAGGGCCTTTCTCTGAAAATGTACCGAGTATTAAGTAACCACCTTTCTTTATAGCATCTTCTGCAGTTAATACATATTTGTAGATCCTGTCTTCAGTTGTTATAAAATGAAAAGCTGCCCTGTCATGCCAAAAATCAAAGACAACATCAGGAATAAATTCTGTAATATCTGAAACAATCCAATGAACTTTTGATGCTTTATCACCCAATCTTTTCTTTCCTCTTTCAATTGCATTTTTAGAAATATCAAGCACCCAAATGTTTTGATAACCTTTGTCAAGAAGTGCATCAACAAAATGGCTATCTCCACCGCCAATGTCAATGATGTTGGCAGTTACAGGCAATTTAAATAATTCGATAAACTCCATGGAAGTCTTTGGGTAAGGCTGAAACCAACTTACTTCCCGTTCGCTTTTTGTACGGTAAATATTTTCCCAATGTTCCTTTTCTGTCTCTACCATAATAGTTTAATTTATTGCTTACAATTTTACGCCTGTATTTATGCGAAGAAACCTGATTAAATTGTTATTTCTAAAAATAAGTAGATAATCCAATCTGAAATCCTGCCAGTTTAGATGGCGGATTGCCCAATAAATCCGTCTGCCAGTTATAACGGTAATTTAAGCGAAATACCGTTTGCGAAGTTGGCCGCCAGCTTATGGCAGGAATAACTGAAAAGAGATGATCCGAAATATTTCCCCCGGTGGATTTGAAAGTTCCTATATTCCAATCTACATACTCGAAGCGGACAGCGGCATTTAAAACAGATGATTCAAATCCAAACCAGGGCTTTTTTACAATAGGGTGAACCATATCCACAAAGCCTCCCTGTTGTTTCCTTCCAAACTGTTCGGTATAGGTTGCCGGTATATCAATATTTACAAATGCCCATTCTCCATTAATAAAAGTTTTTGTAGGCAAAGTGGTATTGAAATCAATGGCATAGACTTTTGCCATGCGTTTTTTATCCAGCATCAGGCCATCCTCTTTAAACTTGTTATAGGCGCCACTCATGTAAGAAAATCCAATCTCCCCGATTTTAATATTTCGAAAGGCAACTTTCCCGGTAAAAAGCATACTGCCATTGAAGCTCTCTTCAAATCTGTCCGGGTCTTCTTTTGTGGCAGGAAGAAAGGTTTTATTTTCACTATTTTCAATGATCTTTTCATTAAAGCCATTGGTTAAATAGGCTTCATAAGCATACACCCAATCTTCTTTATATTTTTTCCCAAAAACGCCAAAGCCCACATTGCTGAAGGTGGCAGGCAACATTTGCGTAGCTGATATTGGCCTGTCAACAAACTCCCATTTAGGGCCATCATGATTTTGATTGAAGGCTCCAATCGGGTTCATGATAATGCCACCTCTGAAATTGAGAAGAGGAGCCAATTCAAAATCAACAGAAGCAAATTCAATATTAATTTCCTTGGTACCCTCTTCAAATTCTATTTCCGTTAAAAATTTTATACGCCTGGAGATTGATGATGAAACAAATAGTGTTAGTCTTCTCATTTGAAACTGGTGCCCCTCTGTTACACCATCCTGCCCTATGTATTGATAATTGGCTTCCATATAACCACCCAATGCAACCGGCAGCTTACCCGCGTTGTAAAAGGGACGATTATAAATGGCATCCATATTCAGTTGCAAGCTATCAGTGTGTTGCCCCGGATTACGTAGCAACTCCGGGTCAATTTGTGCCTTTAAATCAATAGCACTTAAAATGGTAAATAGCAATATGTAAATTAGTTTCATGATTGTTTTCTCAAGTCAATAAAGATCTCGTTATTGTTAATGGTAACAGGGAAAGTTCTCAAATTCCTATCTGCAGGCCCGTTTCTTACGGCTCCTTTATTATCGAACTCACTTCCATGAGCAGAGCACTGAAGCATATCTCCCGATGCCTGTAATTCCGTTCCCTGGTGAGTACATCTCATCCACAGCGCTGTATATTCCTGGTCATTCACCCTGTAAACACATATGGGATATTTCAAAGCGTCATTTCTTACAATAATAAAAGAACTGTAGGCCGTTCCTCCGTTTTGCTTAATCTGAAAATCATTTTTATTCAGCGTAACACCATCTTTGCCCAACTTGCCCGGAATATATTGAGTGGAAAGGCAGCTGCTCACCAATGAAGAAACCACAGTAAGGGATAAACAGGCAGTACAGCTTTTTTTTAAAAAATTTCTTCTATCCATTTTATAATGATTCAAGGAATTTTATAATCCTGGCTTTGTCTGGCGCAGATAAATTTTGAAAATTGGTTTTACTTTGCCCGGCTTCGCCACCATGCAGCAGAATGGCCTGTTCAATGCTTCTTGCCCTTCCATCATGCAATAGAAAATATTCACCGCCCTGGGCGTTTTTTGATAAACCCAATCCCCATAAAGGCGGCGTCCGCCACTCCGCAGGAAGTGCTGTCCCTTCGGTATAGCCATCATTCAAGCCAGGCCCCATATCATGCAATAAAAAGTCGCTGTAAGGGAAAAAGGTTTTATTAGAAAGGGCCGCAATCGGGAAATTGCCTGTTTTCAATTGCGGCACATGGCATTTGCCACAGTTAATGGTCATAAAGATTTGTTTTCCTGCCTGTACATCAATGTTACCAGGTGTCCTTTGTATAGGCGCTTTCAAAGTTTGCAAATAAAACACCACATCCTGGACGGTTTGATTGGATATTTCAGGATCGGCATCTTGTCCATTGTAAGTATCATAATGCTCGTAAGTAGAACTGATACCTATATCCTGGTTATAGGCATTTACAGTTTGCTGAAGCAGATCATAAACAGAAGCCTTCTTTCCAAACCGGCCGATGTATTTACCACCTCTTTCAACTGTGCCAGGCCTGTATGTGGAATATGAAGGAACGTGTATCCAATTGGGGCGGCCGGAGATTCCATCTCCATCCAAATCATGTTCATCTGCAAGTGCCAACAGCGTGGCATCCGAAACGGCGTCCAGGAATCCCAGGCCAGTATTAGCAGGGGGAGTAAAGCGGGAAGAGGTTGCCCCGGCAGGAATAGTTTCAGGTTGAAAACCGGGTATAGCTCTATGTTGTAATTGGGGGGCGCCTAAATGCAGGAATTGATTACCAATCGTATCGTTCTGGCCAAATCTTGTCAGGGTTGAAAATGGGTGTCCTTTACCATCTCCTGCATGGCAGGTGCCGCAGGATGTAGCTACGAAAATGGGCCCCAATCCGGTTTCTTTTGTGAAGATCTCATCATTAAAAGCCACATCACCCTTTATAAATAATATTTTCTGTTCGGTGGTCAGACCCTCCATAGGACCGTCCAATATCTGATCATCTCCCGGAACACCCGGCAATACTTTGCCACAGGAGAGGTATATGATCATCAAAACAATAAAGCCAGACAACACAAATAACTTTTTCTTCATAGTGGAAGGTTTCCTTTTTTCAAAGATAGAAATTATTTGCAAGGTCAAAAATAGTTTATTTGGGTTACCAAATTTTTTAATTTAGACAATCCATGTACTTTTGAGTTATGCAACATTTTGCCCACCACTCAGAGGAAAACTATTTGAAAACACTTTACAAGCTGGAGGACAAGCAAAAGACTAAGGTGAACAATATTGCATTGTCTAAAGCGCTGGACCTTAATCCCGCTACTGTACTTGAGATGGTGCGAAAGCTAAATACAAAAAGGATGGTTGAAATTCTGCCTGATAAAACAATCCGGCTTACTGATAAAGGAAAGAAAAAGGCTTTAATCGTTATTAGAAAACACCGGATATGGGAAGTCTTCCTGGTTGATAAGCTGAATTATAAATGGAATGAAGTTCATAATTTGGCAGAGCAGTTAGAGCATATAGAATCGGATGATCTTGAAAAACGGCTCGAGGCATTCCTGGGCTTTCCCTCTGTTGATCCACATGGAGACCTTATACCGGATAAAGATGGTAAAATAAAGAAGATAAAAACACAGCCATTGACTGAAGCTCCATTAAAGAAGAAGCTAACAATCATGGCTCTGGGGGATTCCTCCGATGAGTTTCTGAAATACCTGAATAAAGTAGGGTTAACGATTGGAGATACTATAGAGATTTCAGATATAGAAGACTTCGACAAATCCGTTACGCTAATTTATAAGAAAAAATCTATTGTACTAAGTAATGCAGCAGCAAGCAATTTATTAGTTAATATATTATAATTTGACCTTCCTTATGTTCTTTTTTCAAATTTAAAAATTCCGCTATTCAGCACGCTCTTGTCTGATCCCCTCCATAGAAGGGCTCTCTTCCATAAGAGTCCTTTTTGATAAAGGAGTTCTCTGAACCTATGGAGGAGATCAGTCGGCGGCGCATACCGGAGGTAGCTGGTGTTATAAATTATAAAATGATGAAGACACCAACGTAGGGTAAATTTATTGGACTACACTTTGCAAACTAGTATGAAGGAAAAGACGATTTGCCCACCTTGTCTACACTAAACCATCTTAAAATTCTTGGGTCTTGTATGCTTGCTTCAAAATCATAAGCATCTAAGTTTGGTCATAAACTTCATCAGATTTTTCTTTCGCAGGTGCCTTTTAATATTTTTATTCCGTTTTGCTTCGTGCGCTTTCCTTGTTGTGAGGCCTTTAGTTCAAAATAACATAGACATTTTTGAGATGAACTGTAATGTTTATAATTTGACTTCCAGAGAAAGAGACATAGCTAAATTAATATGCCATGGGTATAAATATAAAAATATAGGAGAAACCTTATTCATCGCAGAAAGAACCGTTACAAAACATGCACAGAATATTTTTGAAAAAGCGGAAGTAAAAAATAAAATAGAATTAATCAATAAACTGGAAGCCAAAACAGCCCTACCAAAACAATTGCATTACTGAGTCTCACCAATCCTGGTATATTACAAATTCAAAGGTAGTGCAGCTTTATCCAAAAAAAGAGGTCTCGTAGGCAAAGCCACAATCCGTAGACCGGGTGCCCTTACCCTTCGCAGCTTTTACAATCTACGAGGCTTGTTACTAGTTCCTTTGAGACGCTCTGGCTTCTCTGATAGTACAACGTTTTTATACCTAGTTTCCACGCTTCGATCATCAGTTTATTTACTTCTTTTACCGGCAGGTTGGAAGGGATGTTCAGGTTCAGGCTTTGCGATTGATCCACGTACTGCTGGCGGATGGCAGCCTGCTGAATAATTTCCAACTGGCTGATCTCTTTAAAAGTTTTGAACACGGCCTTTTCCTCGGGGGTTAGTTCATCAAGGTGTTGCACACTTCCATGATGCAGCATGATGCTGCGCCAGGTATCTTCATTATTGATGCCTTTTGCTTCCAGCACTTTTTTCAGGTACTTATTCTGCCGCATGAAGTTTCCTTTGGAAAGGCCGGCCTTATAATAATTACTGCTGAAAGGTTCTATTCCCGGCGAGGCCTGGCCCAGGATGGCAGAAGAAGAAGTAGTAGGCGCTATCGCCATGAGCGTAGTATTTCTGCGGCCATATCCTTTTAACAGTGGTGCTTCTCCGTAGATACGTGCCAGGTCCTGCGTGGCCTTATCTGCTTTTTCGCGAATGTCTTTAAAGATGACGGAAGTGAGTTGTTTGGCATGCATTCCCTCAAAGGGGATCATATTTTTTTGCAGGTAAGAATGCCAGCCTAAAACACCCAGGCCCAAAGCGCGGTGCCTTTTGGCAAAACGATTGGCATTAGCGAGATAGTGATTGTCTTCGGTCTTGACAATAA
>DATCWN010000422.1:0-2964 GCA_036566285.1 Hanamia sp. | reverse complement strand
TGAAATTAAGTCCCAGCCGAGTCTCCCGCAGAGAACCCGGCGTGTTTAGAAAATGTATTTTTCTTTGTACTTTCATCTAATGTCTATCTGTTGAGCGATAGAATAAACAATCAACTTTTAATTATAAATTTGGCAACGGTTCCGGAAACAAATAAACTGATATGGCGACATTAAAACATATCAACGCAGGAGACCTTTGTATTGCTTACGAAGAAAGCGGAGATATAGATGGAACGCCCATTATATTGCTGCATGGATTTCCATACGACATAAGAGCTTATGATGAAGTAACCCAACATCTGTTGAGGGAAAGCTGCCGGGTTATCGTTCCCTACTTACGTGGGTTTGGACCGACAAGATTTCTATCTCCTGATACCATCCGTTCTGGTCAGCAAGCGGCGTTAGCCAATGACTTAATTGCATTAATGGATGTACTATCTATACAAAAAGCAATTGTAGGCGGGTACGACTGGGGCGGACGGGCTTGTTGTATTGTTGCTGCCCTTTTCCCCCAACGTGTTATCGGGCTTGTATCAGTGGCGGGATATAACATTCAAAATATAGCAAAATATGCAGAACCTGCTGCGCCGGAAATTGAAATGCTCAATTGGTATCAATTTTACTTCCATAGCGAACGCGGACGCCTGGGATTAACAAAGTACCGCAAAGAACTGTGCCGGCTATTATGGACCCACTGGTCGCCAACCTGGAAATTTGATGACCACACTTTTGAAGCAACAGCCGTTTCATTCGACAATCCCGATTTTGTGGAGGTAGTAGTGCATTCATACAGACACCGGTATGGATTGGCAAATGGCGATCCTCGGTTTGAAACGATAGAACAGTCGCTGCTAAAGCAGCCAACGATAAAAGTGCCTGCTATCATACTGGATGCAGAAGCCGATGGTGTGGAACCATTTTCCGGAACGGGTAAAGATGCCAGTTATTTTGAAGGTGGTTATGAAAGAAGAGTTGCTAAAGGAATAGGACATAATCTGCCTCAGGAGGCGCCTGAAGAATTTGCGAGGGCGATCTTGGCATTTGTTGGGTTATAAAAGACTGCACACAACATTATGCGAAAGTATGATGTACGATGTGCGGTGTACGATGTATGATGTTATGATTATCTATTCACCATTGCCCATTCACTATTGTTCCAATTTAAAATGTATAATTATGGTAGTTCCCTTACCTAATTCACTTTCCACTGTAACGTTTCCTCCTGCTGCATCTATCATTTTTTTAGCAAGAAATAGACCAATACCCTGGCCTTCAATATCATGATGCAATCTTCCATACAGATTGAAAATTCTCAGGGTATCAGCCTTTTTCAGGCCAATTCCGTTATCCTGTACCGACAGGATAATCGTATTCCCGTCTTTGGTGGTTTTAATATTTATTACCGGGGGTGAGTCTCCATTAAACTTAAGACTGTTTGAAATAAGATTGTACACAATACTTCTCAGGTTCTTTTTGGAAAAATAAATTTGTTTAACCTCAAGGTTCCTGTTTATAACTGCGCCTGCGGATACTATTTTGCTATTAAGGCTCCATTCTATGTCATCAATGATCTCATCAAGATCAACCGTTTCCATTGATATCATTTCACTTTCCACTTTGCCAATGCTTGCCATTTCAGTTACTAATGAACGGAATTTTTTGATTGAGGTGTTTATTATTTCCAGAATTTTATTCAGTTCCTTACCATCTACTTTTATCTGGTTCATTAAATCAATGCTTAGTTCTATATTTCCCAGGGGCGATAAAAGATCATGTGAGGCTACATGTACAAAATTATCAAGGTCTTCATTGATGCGTTGCAGGCTTTTGTTCTTTTTATTAAGTTCGTCCTGCACCTTTTTCAATTCTGTAATATCATTAAAAGTGAGGATAGCACCGCTTCTTACATTATCTGCCTGGCGTATATAGGGCATCGTCATTACCTGGTACCACAGGCCGTTATTGGTCTCAATTTCTTTGGTAATAACCATTCCATCTTCAATCACTTTTTTAATATCCTCTGTGATAGTATCCAATTTTATATTGGTGGCGATATGGCTGAGGGGCCTGCCTACGTCACTCTCCAGCAGGTTGATCTGCTTTACAGCGCCGGGCGAAAATTTCATTAATTTCATATCAGTATCTACGAACAACTGCCCGTTGATGTTGCTTCTGAAATAATTATTGAGATCGTCATTAATTTCCTGAAGCTCTTTATTTTTTAACTGGTAGTCCGCATTAACCGTATGCAGTTCTTCGTTTACCGATTGCATTTCTTCATTGGTACTTTGCATCTCTTCATTTGCTGAAAGCAATTCTTCATTAAAAGACTGCATGTTGTCGTTGGAACGGTCAATCTGTTCATAGGAATTATCCAGCTTATCTTTCACCTCTTTCAACTCTTCTTCTATATCAAGTGTGTACTTGTCAAGAAATGTTTTTTCATCAAACGTTGCCTCACCCTGCGGTTCAGAAACTGCGTTGATTTCTTCATTAAAGCTTACCATTAGCAATTTTTGCTCAACATCCCGTACCTCCAAAGGGCTTACTGATAAGGTTACCGTAATTACCGCACCTGCATTTCTTATTTTTATTCCTTTAACGGTTGTTTTTTTATTGGTTTTTAAAGTTTGGGCTCTCATGGTATTGAAGGCCAACGCAACTGCAGGGGGAAGAAGTTCCGTAAGATTTAAATTGAAATTCTTTTGCAGGAGGTATTTTGTAGTATCTCCATAAGTTTTTACAACACGATTGTTTTCGTCTATGCAAACTGTAAGTTGATCCAGTTCCTTCATGAGGCTTGCATTCACGGCCTCAGCAAGAGTATCTCTGCTTCTTTGTAAATCTTTGTGTACAGAAACAGGGCGCTTTTCATTTATAGTAACCATTTGTGGTAATGAAAAAGTATCAAATCCTATAGCCCGCTTAGCTTCAAGATTCTTATAAATCTTAGATTTTTTATTT
>DATCWN010000044.1:0-2912 GCA_036566285.1 Hanamia sp. | reverse complement strand
ATGAACCATCCCAATGGCAAGCGTGGGCGCACCTCCTGTACGTGACACGATAGTCTTTTCACCTATATCCATAGCCGTTTGCTGTATTGCCTCGGGTGAGATCGCGTATCCCATGTCCGCAATGGCCTGGCTTACCTGGTTCAAATCTACGCCAATAACGGATTCGGGACTATTCACAGCAAAATATAATCCGGGATCTATTACACTTGCTGCGACGAGCGCCATAATGGCCACAAAGGATTCCATCAGCATGGCTCCATATCCGATAGTGCCGATGTGCGATTCCTTTTGAATCATTTTTGGCGTTGTTCCCGATGATATCAGCGCATGAAATCCAGAGATAGCTCCACATGCAATGGTTATGAAGAGAAAGGGAAATAATTTACCGGAAAAAACCGGCCCGGTGCCATCTATAAAATGTGTTGTTGCCGGCATCATCATGTCGGGGCGAACAATCACAATGCATAGCGCCAACATAAAAATAATTCCGATTTTTAAAAAGGTGCTGAGATAATCCCTGGGAGCAAGAAGCAACCATACCGGTAATACCGATGCAAAGAAACCATAAATCATCATCCAGACGGCGATGGTTGTTCCTTGTAAATCAAAAATATCAGACAGGTAAGGATTGGCAGCAACGTATTGCCCACACACCAATGCAGCAATAAGTAAAACAAAACCAATGATGGACATTTCCCAAATACGTCCAGGTCGCAGGTATCTCGAATAAACCCCCATCAGTAGTGCAATCGGAATAGTCATGGCAACGGTAAATGTTCCCCAGGGACTTCCCATCAGCGCTTTCACGACTACTAACCCTAAAACGGCAATCAGGATAATCATAATCAGGATCACTCCTATTTTTGCAATAAATCCAATGGTATCCCCAAACTCAAGTTTGATCATTTCACCCAAGGTTCTGCCATTCCTTCTGGTAGAACCAAAAAGTACGATCATATCCTGAACAGCACCGGCAAATACAGCTCCGAAGATCAACCATAAAGTTCCGGGCAAATAGCCCATTTGTGCTGCCAATACGGGTCCTACTAATGGCCCCGCACCAGCGATCGCAGCGAAATGATGCCCAAAAAGAACAATTTTATTTGTAGGATTGTAATCCTTTCCGTCTTTATTTGTATAGGCAGGTGTTGCCCTGTTGTCATCAATAGAGAGAACCTTTCTTTCTATAAATTTCCTGTAAAATCTAAAAGCCACCAGATAGATACACGAAGCTGCCAGCACCATCCAAATGGCATTCACCTTTTCTCCTCTGTTTAAAGCAACAGAAGCCAGGGCAACAGCCCCGGTTGTTGAAATGATGACCCAAAGAATAATACGAAGTATCTTTTTCATAACTAATTTTCAAATATTCAATTATTCAAAGGTTCCCAGATAATCGCATCAGCAGTAATAATTCCATCAGCGCCTTTATTCGATATTTCCACGTAAGAATTTTTTCCTTCGGGCAATGTAAAAGTGCCTAATCTTACCCACTCTCCTGATGACAATCCCAGTTCTTTTATTGAACTGGCTTGCACCATAAGAGGCTTTTGTTCTCCATTGACGTTAACAGCAAACCAGGTACCACCGCTTCTTCCAATGATCTTTGAGAAATAGGCATAGATTTCATACGGACCTTTTTTGGGAATAACAGGCGTATAACGGATGGTTTTTAATTTATTTGGCTGGTCATCATATAATTGATTAATTCCGTAACCACCTCTTTTTGTTTGCCAGTCGCCTTTGATAATCACATTAGCAGTGTCGCTATTATCTACAAGAATTTCAGGTTGACTGCCATCGGCTAAGGGATTTTTAATAAGTTCTTCAAGTAATTCTTTTGCATTTACCTGTTGTACCGAAGTATTGTTATTGATTGCGAACACCGCTGCAGTTGCAGCCGATTGTCCTAATACCATAAATACGGGTTCCATTCGTATGGAACCAAAGGCAATATGAGAAGCTGACACACAAACAGGAACCAGTAAATTTTTACATTCAATTTCTTTAGGAACAATGGCTTTGTAGGAAATTGGGTATGGCTTACCTACTACCTTTTGAACATCTCCTTCATTCTTAACCATGCCATTCACAACAAGCCGTTGGCAGTTATGAGAATCCATACCATAAGCGGCCATGCCTATCTGGTCGTCCACCACTTCATCTTCCACACAATGTTTCTGCGTCATCACAAGATCACTAATCATCCTTCTGGCTTCCCGCACATACAATTGGTTTGAAAATCCATTGAGGTCTTTAAATTCATCTTTAGAATATCCCCAACTCAACATTTCTTCCCTGATAGCTTGTGGTACACGTTCATCGTGGCTTAAAAAATAAAGCAGCCCTTTGGTGTAGTCTTCGTGGGCTTTCCATATTTTTTTGCGCACTTTATAATCGCCTTCAGGATAGTCATAATTAGAGCCAATCATGTCTGTAGAAAAGCCACCAAAATTATTGAAATCAGTTTTTCCGTTGGGCATGTTCTTGATTAAGAAACCTCCCGTGTTATATACTTTTATTTCTCCGTTGCTCATTGTATCACGGGTAAAATTGCTGTGGATAGTCGTCCATTTTTCTTTTGCAATAATCCTTGATAGTAACTCGTAATGAGCGGGGTCATAATTTTCAGGTTTGGTAAATGCAATTTGGTTGGCTTTATCTTGTGTAAGGCACAAGCGAAAATTGTAGGCCTGTATCCTTTTATCACCCGAACCTTGCGAAGAAAGGGTGTCTGAATTTATTCCCCACAGCATGCCACTGGATGGGTCTCCTGGTTTGACATAAGGATCAATCCCATCAGGTACCTGATGAAAATCTGAAAGTTGAACGCCATTGTAGGTTTCACCATATTGATCATTGCTTTCACGGCCTGTTGTATAAGATACCCCGGCTTTGGCCATCAGGTCTCC
>DATCWN010000177.1:0-3923 GCA_036566285.1 Hanamia sp. | reverse complement strand
CCTACGATGGCATTGGTGATTCCGCAATTGTGTTTTCCTTTGGTGGCTGTGCTTGCTGTGAGTAAATTAATTACAGAGCCACTTAATGTACCGGAAGTCTTAAAAAAATTAAAATTAACCGCCATCATTTCCGGTGTCATTTTAGTGTTACTCGCCGGCTTTTATTTCACCGCTTCCTTCAGTGGCGCCGGTGATAAGGCTTTCAAAAATAATATTCAACAAAATATTATGAGCCAGGTACCGCCTGGCCAGGAGGCTCCGCCTCAATTACAACAACAGGCCGAACAAATGAGCAGTGGAATTATTTCTGCTTTGCGCAGTGATAGAAAAAGCCTGATGGGCAGGGACCTTGTAAGAACTTTTATTTTAATGACGCTTGCCGTTTTATTGTTGGGTTTATTTGTAAAGAAAAAAATATCTTCCATAATTCTCGTTTCTGCTTTATTAATTTTAACCGGTTACGATCTTTTTGGAATAGCCAACAGGTATTTAAATTCAGAAAAGTATGTTGAGGAAAGCGATTATGAGTCTGCGTTCACGCCGACCGAAGCAGATCTTCAAATCCTGAAAGACCCAGACCACGCCAACTTCAGGGTATTCAATCAAACAGTAGATGTTTTTAACGATGCCTCCACTTCTTTCCACCATAATTCCGTGGGCGGCTATCATCCTGCGAAACTTGATTTGTACAACGACCTCATCACTTATCAATTAAGTAAGGGGAATATGCAGGTGTTCAACATGCTGAACACCAAATATTTTATCACACAAAACCCGCAAACGGGTAAACCCATGGCGCAACTAAATCCGGGCGCCTTTGGAAATGTGTGGTTGGTAAAAGGAATAAAATATGTAGAAACAGCCGACCAGGAAATGCTGGCGCTCGACAGCACCCACCTGAGAGATACCGCGGTAATTGAAAATAAATTTAAAGCACAAATAAAGCAATCACCGGTACCTGATTCCTCCGCATTTATAAAACTAAAACAAAACCTTAATGATAAAATAGATTATACATTTCATAGCGCTACGCCACAGGTAGCGGTGTTCAGTGAAGTGTATTATCCATTTGGTTGGAATGTATTTATTGATGGGAAAAAAGCAGATTATTTTAAAACAAATTACCTGCTGCGCGGCATGTTTATTCCTGCCGGAAACCATGAAATTGAATTCAGGTTTGAACCTGCATCTTATACTACCGGACGAATGATAAGTGTTATCGCAAGCTTATTGGTGATGCTGATTGTAATTGTTGCGATTGCTTTTTATTTTAGAAAAAAGAACAAGCCCGATGCGCATGTGTTATAAAATTTAAAAACTGAAGACAAAAAAACAGTAGCATGGTTGTTGGAAACGGAATGATTGCTAACCGGTTTATGGATTATAAAGTTGATGATTCAATCATAATATTTGCATCGGGAGTTTCCAATTCAAAGGATACCATTGAACAAAATTTTCTAAGGGAGTTCGCATTGCTTGATAAGACGATAAAAAGTAATGCAGATAAGGTTTTGGTTTACTTCAGCACCTGCAGTATTGAAGATGAAGAATTGCAAAATGCACCTTATGTAATTCATAAAAAAAACATTGAGAAATTCATAAAAGAAACTGCTTCCGGTTACTTTATTTTCAGGGTTTCCAATCTTGCAGGCACCTCCAACAATCCATATACTTTGTTGAATTATTTCATTTTTAATGTACTACAAAATCATCCGCTGACGGTCTGGAAAAATGCTTACCGGAATATCATTGGTATAGACGATATGTATTCCATAGCCAACTATATTTTGCAAAAAAATCTTTTTATAAACACCACTATCAATATTGCCAACCCGGAAAATTATTCGGTTCCCTTTATCATAAATACGATTGAAACCTATCTTGATAAAAAAGCGATTTCTTTTGAAGAAGACAAAGGAGATAATTACAACATTGACATTTCCAAAATCGAATCCATCATCAGCCATCTGAACATTCCATTCAAGGATGATTATCTTGCTTCATTATTAAAAAGATATTATCATTCAAGATGACTTTTATCTGGATTCAACAATTTAAAACATCTTGTAAAAATGAGCTTTATTGCGGAAGATTGCAGGCGTTAATTTCCATAACGTAAAGACATTTTTAGAATAATCTTTTGCCTGCTTCCAATGGAGAAACGGATTTTTAAAACGAAATATCTGGTCAAAAAAAGAACCAACAAAAAAAACAGGTATTTCAATGGTATGCATCAATAAATGCAATAAGAACCACCCTTTTCCAAATTGTTTTCTGATGCGCACATGATGTGAAACCATTAACTGCAATCCTTTTTTGTCGGACAAATTGGTGTAACCTTTGCCTTTAACGTTAATCGCTTTTTCTATAGTTTCACCCTGGATATGTATGGTAAAAAGATCACCATAAACACATAATTTACCAACTTCTCTCAATCTGCTGCACCATTCTATTTCTTCAGAATACAAAAAGAAATCCTCATCCAGCAGGCCTGCTTTTTCAATGGCACTTTTCTTTACCATTAAAAATGCACCATTGATCCAGTCCACTACTTCTTCTTTGGAAGCGGTCGGCACATTGGTTTTTTTTATTTTGGCAGCAAATGCGATTGATCTTAAAAAGGCACCCAAATAAGGCAGCGGCAATAAATGATTTAGTCCACCCTTCATAAAGAAATTACCCGTTATCTGTGGGGTGTTATCTTCATTTAATAATTGTACGGCGCTTGCCACATAATCCGATTGCATTAACCGCTGAAAGCATTTTGCAATCGCATCATCTATTATAATCGTGTCGGGGTTCAGAAGCAATACCGCTTCTCCCTGAGACTGAGAAATGCCTCTATTGTTGGCTCTTGCGAAGCCGGCATTATAACCCATATCTATCCATTTCACAGATGGGAACCTAGTAGCAATGATTTCTTTGGAGTTATTATCTTCAGAATCATTATTTACAATCAACCATTCAAAAGAATAAGAAGATTGAAATTGAAAAGCACTCGTAAGACATTTTTGAATGTCTTCAACAGCGCGGTAATTGACGATTATAACAGAGAGTACGTTCAATTATTTTAAAAAATATTTTTAAAGGGATAAGAAAATTTCGAGCGATAAGATACTGAGGAAATTTAAGCTAAAGTTTAAATTTATGTAACCCGGTTTCTATTACATTTAAACAATAGCTGATGAACATAAAAAATTTAGAAAAAACACCGATCCGCAAAACGGGAAAAGGTATTTTTCTTTGAAAAGAAAACATGTTGGAAATCGCCCGAGGCAGATTTTCATTAAATACATAATCTGCAAGGCTATCTTTCTTTCCGATCAACTTCATACTGCGCAACAGTCTCCACCATTTATCATAAAATATTACGTTGTTTAGTTTCTTAATTCCATTCTTTTGTAGAGCCCAAAGATTTTTCGGAAACAAAACATTTCTAAAAAAAAGCAAGTCATTGTTTGCATTGCTCAATCCTCCTTTTGCATAATTAGCAATAACAACATCAATGTACTTTCTTTTTATTTCAGAATTAAAAAAACACCTGATATTAAAATCCCAGTCAGCAAATAATTGATACCTCAAATTATAGTAGCCCACTTTGTCATGAATTGATTTTTTATAAAAAATACTTTGATGGCAAACATTCCTGAACAAAATTTTATCTTCATCAAATGGACCATCATACAGTCTTTTAAGTGAAAGGAAATAAGCATTTCCATATAAAAAATCAACGTCAGTATGGCTTTCCTTATTAAAAACATTTTCAAAAACGGTATCATTTTTTATAGTATCATCGGCGCCTAAAAAATAAATCCATTCTCCATTAGCCATCATAATACCTTTATTCATGGCGTCATAAATGCCCTTGTCAGGCTCACTTTTCCAAATAAAATTACTGGATCCATATTTCCGCAGTATATCTA
>DATCWN010000110.1:0-13897 GCA_036566285.1 Hanamia sp. | reverse complement strand
TCTATTCCCCGCACATCTTTAGCTCCCGGACGTGGAGGAGCCATCTTCAATCCAAATTCAGCAGCAATTTTTCCATCAGGGTCTGATGCCACCGGGAATGTGCCTCCACAAAAATCAGGATCAGCAGAAAACGAGTTCAATCGCTGAATATCATCAGCAGAGATACCGATAACAGTAGTACCGGCTTCCTTAAACCGATCTATCATTGTGGCAAACGTGTGTGCTTCCAGATCGCAGCCTCCTGTATAGGCCGAAGGGAAAAAATAGATTACCACAGGCCCTTTCGCAAGTGCATCTTTCATTGAAAAATGAAACTCCTTTCCTGCCCTGCTGGCTTCAGCGGAAAACGTAGGAGCAGTTGATCCTTTTGACAATGGTTGAGACTGAGCAAAGCCACCCACACTAATCATAACGAAAAGAAGACCAAACATCTTCCGGGGATTAAGATATTTTATTTTCATGCTATTTGGTTTTTAAAAATTCTTATTTAAGTTCAATTTTATTTTCCTTTATTTACCTGCTCTTTTTTGTAATTCGGAAACAGGCATGGATATCATTCGGCCGATGGGTTCCTTACCACGGTAAGTGATTACTTTTAGCATTACTGCTTCTTTCGGAACCGTTAATGCTTTGGAATATTTTGGATAAAAGTTATCCGGAAAAGAATTATCAAAACTGTAATAAATATCCAGCCCCTTTATTTCAGTTGTCAATTCTATTTGCAATTGGTTATCGCTTGTTTTACTTACGTTAAAAATAGGGTCGTACACGCTTGGCGCATATTTTATTTCAGCAGCGTCCAATCTTTTAAAGTGTTTTTCAACCCTGCCGGAAAAATTATCCCAATTCCTTTTTTCCTTTGGAGACCATACTGCTTCTGATATAGCCATAGCTCTTGGCCATATCATGTATTGCATGTGGCGCATATTATAAACCTGTTCTGTCCATAAATTTGCCTGCCCCCCTTTTATATATTTGGCATCTACTCCATCGGGAACCGGTTCAAACTCATAAGCTTTATTTAAACGCAAGGTGGCATATACACGCGGTTCAATGATGGCATCGCCCTGCATATAATCCAGGTAAGCAAAATCAGTAGGGCTCATTACTACTTCATGTTTCATTTTGGCCGCTTCAATGCCTCCTTTCATACCACGCCAGCTCATAACTGCCGCGTTGGGCGCTAACCCGCCCTGTAGAATTTCATCCCAGCCCATAAATTTTTTACCCTTTGATTCCACTATTTTTTCCAGTCTTTTTTCAAAATAACTTTGTACTTCATCCATAGTTTTTAATCCTTCTTTTTGCATCAATGCTTTGATGGCATCATTTTTTGCCCAATAGTTTTTTGGACATTCATCGCCACCAACATGAATATATTCGAATGGAAATAACTCAGCTACCTGGGTCATTACTTTATCTAAAAACTCATATACTTTTTCATTGGCCGGGCAAAGTGTATTGTCAAGCAGCGCTATCGGCGGGTGCCCGTGAGACCAATCCATAATCTCTTCACCGGCGCGTACCTGGTAATTTACTGCTTCCGGTGTGCAGGATAGTTCCGGATAAGAAGCAACAGCAGCAAGGCTATGGCCGGGAACATCTATTTCCGGTAAAATATTTACAAAACGGTCTTGTGCGTATTTCACCAATTCTTTAATATCGTCCTGTGTATAAAATCCACCGTAGTCATGTGGCTCGGAAGAATCCGGTTTAGCAAAAGTTCCAAAATAACCCACCCTGCCCGGTCTCCATGCACCCACTTCTGTCAATTTCGGTAATCCTTTAATTTCTATACGCCATCCTTCGTCGTCGGTAAGGTGCAAATGCAATAAGTTGTATTTGTATTTCACCATTTCATCAATGAATTGTTTCACTTCATTTTTGGTAAAAAAATGCCGGCTCACATCAAACATCAATCCTCTCCAGCCGAATCGCGGGTAATCTGTAATGCGGCAGGCAGGCACGTTCCATTTTATATTTTTCACCAACTGCTTCTCTTCAATTTCTTTTGGCAGCAACTGAAAAAAAGTTTGCATGCCGTAAAAAAGGCCGGCAGGTTTGTTGGCAGAAATAGATATTTGAGTTGGGCTTACGTTCAAATGATATCCTTCATTTCCGAGAGAAGCATCTTTCACCAACGAAAGCTGAATACTGTTAGCGGTATTGCGTTTTGCAGAATTTGAGATAACAGGCACATTATATCCTGCTGCAACTGATAACTTTTTTTTGAGAAAATCAGCGACTGTTTTTGCAGAAGCATCAGCAGATAAAAGTTGAATAGTCGTTTTGCTATTCAGAACAAATTGCCCATCCGCCGACGTTACAGAAACCGGTTGTGGTATTATTAATCCGGCTACATTATTTTTTTGGCCAATTACTGATACACAACAGAAAAATAAAATTGAGATAAAAAACCCTTTTTTCATAAAAATTTATTTTTTGGAAACGTGATTTAAGAGATGAGAATGAAGGTATAAAAATATCAATAAGGTTTAATTATTTTTTTTAAAAATGAATAGTCGTCAAAAACCAGGAAGGTCTTTCAGGGCTTTGATTTATGAGAGTTTGCAAAAGACCTTTTTGGTTTAGGGAAGATTTTTTGAGTAAAAATTATGATGAAAAATCAGCGGATTGATGATTCAATAAAACTGATTGCTTTGTTTAATCTTTTCTCTTTATCACCTGAAATAATGCACCACGGAACGGATTGATGTATCATCAGATCTTTGTAAAAATGATACAATTTCTCTCTCAGTTTTATATCCGGATATTCTCTCAGTTTATCTTTTATCCAGGGCAAATCAATATCGCAAAAAAAATATGCATCATAATGGCGCGATGCTATTTGATTGAGTATCCAGTTATGGCATTGATTAAAAACAAATTCGCACCATACTTTCATTACGTACATATCGGTGTCAATAAAAAGATATGGGATGTGAGAAGTGTGATGTACAACACTTTGTGCTGATTGCTGATTGCTGACTGCTGATAACTGACTGCTGATCTCTTCTTCCAGCTTAACCTGACCTTTTGCAATAGTCAGCAAATCGTTATAACTATAATCAGTTCCATTTTTTTCCAAATATTCCCGCGCATATTCCGGTACCCAAAGGGTTTGATAATGCGCTGCAAGCTGGGCACATAAAGTGCTTTTGCCTGTGGACTCTGGCCCTATTACTACAATTTTTTTCATTTCCATCAGATGAGTTCTTTCTTTTGTTCCAAAAGTTTATTGGCTCTTTTCGACCATTCTATCAATCCCCACACAGCCATAAGCAAGAGTATGAAATAATAAACACTTGTAAAGACATAATGCTTTACAAAATACAATGGAATGGAAGCGATATTGGTTGCAATCCACCAATACCAGCTTGTAACTTTTTTGCGGGCCATCAGCCACATTCCTGTAAAGGCAGTGGCGCTGGCAAAGGCATCGGCCCAGGGGATAGCGCCCGGCGCAAAATCTCTTTTGAGATACGTAAGCGCCCCGAAAATAACCAAATAAAATGCTGCGAAAAATGATAGTTCTCCCAGCCATTCCTTTTTGCTGCTCCAGGTAATGTTTACCACATGCTGATGTTGCTGATTTCTTTTTGCCCATAAAATCCACCCATAAACACTCATGATGGTGTAATATAAATTGACACTGGCTTCACCAAATAAGCTTCCTTTGAAACTAATATAAATGTAAAGGATAGTGCCAATCAATCCGGTAGGATACACCCATATATTTTCTTTTCGCGAAAACCAAACGCTGGTGATTCCGGAAACAACGGCAATATATTCCAGTGCTGAAGTTTGTTGAATACCTGAGATGAATTGTTGGTAGATTTCTGAAATGTTCACGAGGAAAGTTGATTGGTTTAAAGATTTATGGATCTTACAATGCAATATTTTTTAATAGTTAAAACCTATTCTTTGCTCTGGTTTTGGGTAAATCAGGTAATCTTTTGGCATTGCGGCATCATCGAATTCCCTGGCGTGAACATCAAACCTCATGGCGGCATCATTGAACCCCTTGGCGTGAACATCAAACCTCATGGCAGCATCATCAAACCTCTTGGCGTAAAAATTGAACCTCCTGGCGAGAACATCTAATCTCTTGGCGTTATCATCGACACGCTTGGCGTGAACATCAAACCTCTTGGCGTCATCATCGACACGCTTGGCGTGAACATCAAACCTCATGGCGTCATCATCAAATGACATCGCGTCATGATCAAACCCATTGGCGTCGCCATCAAACCCCTTGGCGTCGCCATCAAACCCCTTGGCGGCATCATCGAACCCTTTGGCGTGAACATCAAACCTCTTGGCGTAATCATCAAATGACATCGCGTCATGATCGAACCCCTTGGCGTGAACATCGAACCCCTTGGCGTCAACTTTTGAGGCCACCAGCTTTCCTAATTCAGCAAACAAAAAGTTATGATTCGGTTTTATTAAAATAAATAAAGCATTTCGAGAGAAATGCTTTATTTATTTTATGAAAATCCGGTGAGTTAATTATCTCGATTCCGCAACCACTTCTCTTACTTCTGGTATCATGCGTTTCATCATTCCTTCAATTCCAGCTTTCAGCGTAATCATGGAAGATGGGCAACCGCTGCAGCTTCCCTGCATCATTAAATTTACGGTTCCATCTTCATAGCTTAAAAACTGTATGGCGCCGCCATCCATTTCCACGGCTGGTTTTACGTAGTTTTCCAATAATTCTTTAATCCGTTTTACCACATCATCGTCATCGGCCAACACCATGTTGCTGCTTTCCGTTTTCCTCAAAGCAAGTTGCTCCTCATTAATAATAACATTTCCCTCTTCGAGATATTCTTTCAAAAATTGTTTTACGGAAGGAATAACATCCTGCCAATCTTCAGTATCATCCGTTTTGGTGAGAGTAACAAAGTTGCTTGCTATAAAAACTGCTTTTATAAAAGGAAATGCGAATAACTGCATAGCCAGCGGTGAGGCGGATGCGCTTTCTTCTTCCTGGAAATCCACGCTTTTACCCGGATACAGAAGTTTATTGGCAACAAATTTCATGGTCTCCGGATTTGGAGTCATTTCAGTATAAATACTTACTACGGTATTGCCTGTCTTAATCATAACACTTTTATTTAATCAACGAAGTTAATAATTTAGGCTGAAAAGCGGATTGGCAACTTGTTAAGGTATAGGTAGAATTTGCAAAGTTCCCATATTAGTAAATTAGATGGCTCTTAAATCCAAAACTAATTGTATCAGACTCTTTTTAAAAATCCTGGCACTCACTCCACAATTCTCAACTTGGCATAATTCAACATTATTTTCTTCTCGCCGTTGTTTTCAAATTTTACGGTGGCTACAGGGTTATGAGCCGCCCCTTCCATTTTGATTACTTCGCCAAAACCAAATTTCTGATGTTCAATTTTTTGCCCCGTTTGTAAATTACTGGTATCGCTTGGTGCAAAATCCGGCGACGGAGTGTGTTCTTTTATTTTTATTACCGGTGTAGAAACAAGATAGGCTGGTTTCTCACTTCTTGTTTCTTTTCTATTACCCCCAAATTCATATTTTGGTTTATCAAAAGCATTCCAATGATTTGTTTGATTGTTGCGCATATTGCCACCGGCAAATGCTTTATCAATTCGTTCTTCCGGAAGTTCATCTATGAACCGGCTTGGTTCATTTTGTGTAAGGTTGCCAAAGCGATATCGCGTATTCGCATAAGTAAGCCACAGCTTGTGCTTAGCACGGGTTATGGCTACATAAAATAACCTTCTTTCTTCTTCCAGTTCTTCTCTTGTGTTGATGGCCATTGCATTGGGGAACAAAGTTTCCTCTAAACCACCAACGAATATTACCGGAAATTCCAATCCCTTCGCCGCGTGAATCGTCATCAATTTTACTACATCACTTTCCTTTTTATCATCATCATCGGCATCAGTCAATAATGTTATTTGCTGAAGATAACTCCCAAGGCTTTTGTCCAGCAATTCACCATCTTCAGTAGGCGTTTCTGTAAATCCTTTTATAGAGTTTAATAATTCCTGCAGGTTTTCATATCGCGCAAGGCCTTCGGTCGTTTTATCATTAAAAAGTTCTTTTACTATGCCGGTATTTTTCCCAATAAGAATAGCAACATCATAAGCATTCTTTTTTTGTAACTCACTTTGAAACATTTTTATCATGATTACAAAGTTGTTGATAATTTCGAGGGTGCTTGCCCTGTAACCAAACTCTGCCGCACGTTCCAGCACATTCCACATGGAAATGTTATTTTGATTTGCAAACAAAATGGCTCTTTCCACGGTTGTTTTTCCCAGGCCCCGTGCCGGAAAATTAATAATTCTTTTCAGGGCTTCTTCATCATCGGGGTTTACGATAACGCGCAGGTAACATAAAAAATCCTTGATTTCTTTTCTTTGATAAAAACTAATGCCACCATAAATGCGGTACGCAATATTCATTCTGCGAAGACTTTCTTCAAAGCCACGGCTTTGCGCATTCGTACGGTATAAAATAGCAAAATCGCTGTTGCGGAAATGATTTCGAAGCTTTTGTTCCTGGATGATGTCTGCCACATATTTCCCTTCCTCATTATCGGTGGCTGTGCGCACCAGTTTTATTTTCTCGCCTTCGCTGTTGCTGGTCCATAATTTCTTGGGAATCTGTCCTTTATTGTTGGCGATAATACCATTGGCTACGTTCAAAATATTTTGAGAGCTACGATAATTTTGTTCGAGCATTACCACTTTTACCTCGTCATAATCTTTTTGAAACTGAAGAATATTTTCAATGGTGGCGCCGCGAAAACTATAAATGCTTTGCGCATCATCACCCACCACAGCCACGTTTTCGTGCATAGCCCCAAGAAGTTTTATGATTTGATATTGCGAGGTATTGGTATCCTGGTATTCATCAATCATAATGTATTTAAACTTGCGCTGGTACTTGCTCAGGCTTTCAGGATGCGTGCTTAATAGCTGATAAAATTTCAATAACAAATCATCAAAATCCATGGCGCCATTCTTGAAACAGCGATTGCAATAGGCCATATAAATCTGACCGGTCATAGGCCGGTTGGCCCGCATATCTTCCTGCTGCAATCCATAATCGTTGATGTATTCTTCAGGCGTAATCAAACTATTTTTTGCGTGGGAAATGCGGTTATAAACAGTACTTGGTTTATAATGTTTGTCATCAAGGTTCATTTCTTTGATTACCGCTTTCACTACACTTTTAGCATCATCGGTATCATAAATGGTGAAATTTCTGGGATAACCCAATTTGTCCGCTTCGACTCTTAATATTCTGGCAAAAACCGAATGGAAGGTTCCAATGTATAAGTTTCTTGCTTCATTGTTTCCCAAAATATTAGACACACGTTCTTTCATCTCAGCCGCTGCCTTGTTGGTAAAAGTGAGCGCCAGTATCTGAAAAGCATCCACTCCATTGGCCATCAGGTGGGCAATCCGGGTAGTTAAAACTTTTGTTTTTCCACTTCCTGCACCTGCCACAATCATTATGGGCCCATCACGATGAAGTACTGCTTCGCGTTGGGCATCATTCAATCCCTGTAAATATTCCTGCATGTGGCAAATTTACGGAATGGTTTAGAATAGTTTGGAATGGGTTGGGGGGATTAGATGGTTTATAATGGTTTAGATAGTTTATGTGGTTTAGAATGCATTTATTGTAATCGTTTTTATTAAATAATTAGATTTGTCCTTTAAATTTTTTTTATGTCCACAAAAATTGATTGGCCGGAAGCCATTAAACCTTTATTAGAAAAATATAAAGGGAAAAAACATCCTTTGGATTATGGGAATACGTATCAATTGCTTGTGGGAGTAATCCTGTCGGCACAGGATTCGGACCGCCATATCAATCAGCTTTCTCCAAAGTTCTTCGAAGCTTTCCCTGATATGGAGGCGCTTTCCAGGGCTACGGAGGAAACACTTTTTCCATTCATTGGCTCTGTTCGCAATTATGTTAATAAAACCAAATGGCTTATTGCGCTTGCGCAAAAAATAAAAAAAGACAGCAACATTCCGCTTACACTTGATGAACTGACCGCGCTTCCGGGGATCGGGAGAAAATCTGCCAATGTGATCAAGCGTGAAGCGGGCGCGGCGGCAGAAGGAGTTATCGTTGATCTGCATGTGGTACGCGTGGCGCCTCGATTAGGAATTGCATCCGGGACCGATCCGAAAAAGATTGAGAAGCAGATAATGGAAGAACTGCCGCAAAAAGAATGGGATGCCGGTATGGCGATGTCTTTCCTGGGGAGAGAAATATGCCGCCCTCAGCCAAAATGCGAAATATGCCTGATGAATACAGTTTGCGCTTATTATAACGGAATGAAATAGTCCTATAAAAAAACCTCACAGACTTTATCTTCCGTGAGGTTTATTACTGAAAGTCTTTTACTCTACTTACTCGTACTTGCTCTCAGCATCCAGGCCATTTTTTCATGTTCCTTCATAATGCCTGTAATAAAATCAGAGCTTCCGGCATCATCATATTTTTCATCAAAATCATCAATGAGTGTACGCATTTTTCTAATCAATGTATCGTGGTCAGAGGCCAGTTCCCCAATGCTTGATTCAGAAACGGAACCTGTGGCGGGGTGCTCTTTTAAAGAAGTGCCTGCAAGAAATTCTTTCATACTACCTGAAGCAAAGTGGCCTATTTTTCTGATACGCTCCGCTACGGCATCTATTATTATTTGAAGTTGATGGTACTGTTCGTCGAGGAATAAATGCAACGCATGGAAATCGCGCCCCTCAATATTCCAATGAAACTTTAATGTTTTAATGTAGAGCAGCACTTCATCGGCTAACACCTGGTTTAAATCATCGGCTACCTTTTTGCTATTGGCATTGCTGATGCCGGTATTTAAAATGTCACTACCTGAATTCGTCTTTTTTGCCATGATTGATATGGTTTATTTATTTTAAAATTTATAAACCAGGTACACAATATAGATGCCAAGCTAAATAGGAACTTGAAAGATGAGTCATTCAGTTAGGGAAATTATATTCCGAAACAGCTTTTTCCCGGTTCCTGATTTCAAGAAAATTTGAATCATATAATGCAATAATTACAATTAGCCTTCGTTATTCTTACATAATAGTCCTTTTATGAATACCAAAAATCACCAGAATCCAATAAGTTTTCTCAACCATTATGTAAAGGTTTTTGTTTCTAAACTTACTCAAAATCCGGAATATTATACTCCCAAATATTCAAGGTATAAAGGCAGGCATAGGAACCGAAATAAGATGTGGTAACTAACAAATAAAGTTATACACAACATGTGGAAAATACGGAATCAATAATTGGGTGAATTCCCTATTGCAAATACATTAATTGTTTTTTTATTTTAACCTTCAAAATTTTATATTTTAAAATCAATTTTTATGAAAACCGACGTTTACCAAAAAAAGACACAACTCTCCATGTTTTTGAGCAATTTGCACAGAAATTTTGTTGCACTTTTTGAATCAGGCAACAAAAGAGAATTTCAAAGGCTGAAAGATTTTATTACTTCTTAAAAAGATTAACTGAATAAATATTCTACATCTTCCTTGCTCAGGCTCTTTACAAAAGTCTGGTCATCAGAAATCAGTTCTTTAGCAAGGATACGTTTGCGTTCCTGTAATTGTAAAATTTTATCTTCAATCGTATCCTTGCATATCATTCGGTAGGCAAAAATATTTTTCGTTTGCCCGATACGGTGTGTACGGTCAATGGCTTGTTGTTCCACAGCGGGGTTCCACCACGGATCTACAATGTAAACATAATCGGCTGCTGTAAGGTTAAGCCCTACTCCTCCTGCTTTCAGTGAAATAAGAAATACCCGGCAATTTTCATTATTTTGAAAATTCTGAATGGCTCTTTCTCTTTCATGTGGCGGCGTGCTTCCATCAAAATATTCAAACTCTATATTGTTCTTTTTAAGATTCTCTCTTATTAAAGACAACATTCCCAAAAACTGAGAAAATACCAGGGCTTTGTGCTCGCCAATATTTTCAGTGATTTCCCGGTTGAGTTCTTCCAGTTTTATAGAATCGTTTGGATATTTTTCATCTTCATTTAAAATGGCCGGGCTATCGCAAATTTGCCGCAGCTTCATCAATCCCTGCAAAATAGTAAGTTGAGATTTTCCAACTCCCTGATCGTCTATCACACCCAAAATTTTATCCCGGTAAGCATGTCGGTATGCTTCGTATACTTCCCTTTGCTTGTCTCCCATTTCACAGAAAAGAATGGTTTCTGTTTTTTCAGGAAGATCTTTGGCTACCTGCTCTTTGGTTCTTCTTAAAATAAATGGATAGAGTAACTTTTTGAGGTGGTCTTTTTGTTCCTGCTCTCCAAATTTATCAATTGGTGTAGAAAATTCATTTCTAAAAAACTCTACCGACCCCAGTAAACCCGCATTTAAAAAATTCATTTGGGCGTAAATATCAAAAGTATTGTTTTGCAATGGCGTACCACTCATGCAAATCCGGTTTCTCGCTTTCAACAAACAGGCAGCCCTTGTTACTTTTGAAAAGGGATTTTTGATAGCCTGCGATTCATCCAAAACCACATAATCGAAACTAACTTTTGTTAATAATTGAATGTCGCTTCGTAAAGTTCCATAGGTAGTAATGAGTACATCAGCGCCCGCCAATTCTTCCGTGCTTTTGGCTCTTACATTTCCATGGTGAATCCGGAATGATAAAGATGGCGTGAATTTTTTTATTTCATTTTCCCAGTTATAAATCAGGGTAGTAGGACAGACGACCAATGCTTTGAGTCTGCCTTCTTCCTCATTAAAATGACTAAGCATGCTAAGCGCCTGTACCGTTTTACCCAAACCCATATCATCAGCTAAAATACCACCCCAGCCTATGGTTTTTAAATAATTCAACCATTGAAAACCGGAAACCTGGTAAGGGCGCAAGCGATTTTCCAATTCAGCCGGGACCGGTATTTCCGGAATGCTTTTGAAATCTCTTATGCGTTCATACTTTTCATCGAGCTCAAATGAAAGTTCTTCTTCATCGCGCTGTTCATAGAGGTCGTCAATTACGCTTAAATGAAATTTTGAAAGCCGTAATTGGTTATTTTTTCCTTCGCCTACTTTAAAAAGTAGCGCATATTTCTTAATCCATTCATCTGGAAGAATTCCTAATGTACCATCGTCCAATTGTACGAAAGATTGTTTATTGGATAGCGCTTTTTGGATTTCTTTAATACCGATACGTTGTTCGCCAAAGGCCAGTTCCACCTTGGCATCGAACCAATCCATGCCGCTGCTGAGGTGAATCTTTGTGGAAGGCTTGGCGGTGTTGAACCGGAAATTTTTCAATGCTTCAAAACCATAAACGGGAACCTTCATTTCGTTCATGGCGTCCACAAATAAAAAGAACCAGTTATTTTTCAATACATCAGCCCCTTTTAAAACGAGGCTTTTATTTTGAGGCTGCCTGATAAATTGAGAATGAAGGCCTGATAACTTTGAAACAAATGCATCCTCCGCTTCTTTATTACGGCGCACCATCAGCACTTTATCATTGTCAGGAATAATAATCGTGTTTTTATCATTGGCTTTTACACTAAATCCTTTATAAGTAAAAACCGGCTGGAACATTAGGAAATCACCTTTTTCAATCAGGGTAATACTAATATCAGGTTGCCCTTCCTTGGTTTCTTTTATTAATGAGGAATCAAAAGAAACTTTATAATCATTGGAAAGGGGAAGTACCAGTTCTTTTAAAAGCTTAGGCCATTGATTTGCAGGGATGCGAAGTGTATTCTTGAATTTTTCGGCAACTAACACTTCTTCAGATTTTTCCCAGAGAAACAAACTTTTATCGTATAAAAACAGCAAATCACTGTTCCATTGGTTTTCAGTTAGATTTATTTTCTCCTGTTCCAGGTTCACCAGGCTTTCCATTATTTGCTGGTTGCCTTTGGGGGATATTTTAAATTCCAAAACGGGGGAAATCGGCGATAACTCTATCTCTTCCAGGTTTTGGGTATGAAACTTTTTCCCGGAGGGCAAATAAAAAGCGGGGCTCTCTATGTTTTCTGCAAAAATTCGTTTCAATTTTGGATGAAGAAATTCTGATATCAGCAATTTGGTTTCCTCAGGATATTCTTCATTTTCCTGGTAAATAATATTTTCCCAAAATCCGCTGAAAGGCGAATTTCTGTTTAAATATTTGTTGATTTCCGGCTGCTGTAATTTTCTTGTCAGTTGAATAAGCTGTTTGTCTTTATCACTAAAAGCATCGGTATTAATGAATTTGGTAAGGTCCAGTTTTTCTACATGGCCAATAAAAGACTTTCTTTCTTCATCAAAATTTCCCTGAACCACATCAAAAGAAATGAAAGGAAATGCCTTTTCATTGGCATTAAAAACCAAAGCCGCCTGCTTGGTTTTCGGAGCAAAAGAAGTGAGCACGGTATCAGTTTTAATGGCGGTTTCCGGTTTATTAAAAAAAACTTCCGACACTCTTTTTATAGAAGGGTCTATTACTTTTAAATAAGGTTTGCCTTCTTTATAAAGAAATTCAAACTTATTGGAAAGGTCGTCTTCAAGGCTATAGCCATAACCTTCGAGTAATTTATTTTTTTCTTTATCCCAACTCCGGATGCTATCAAAATAATAAGGCCCCCAGTTATTCAGCAATTGCAGAAATAGAGCGGTTTTATGTTTGCATAGCGGATGCGAGCCATCATCGCAGGTACATGATGTATCAAAATTACGCTCATCATTTTTTTGTAAAAAAATATGGTAGGTATTATCATCCACGTCAAGCTCCGCCTCCACTTTTTCATTAGCGGCATTAAGAATGTTGCATTTATTTTTTCTTAAAATTTCTTCTGCGGCGGCATAATTGTCCATGCCGGCCAACAGGCGTATCATTTTAAGGTCAATGTATTTTATTTTAACTACAGTATGCTTTTGATGGTAAACAGAGGGCTCGTTGGCGCTTAATAAATTTTTATCTACCAGGTCTTGCAATTGCATTAAAGCAGCGGCTTCGTGGCGGCAAATGTCACTTAAATTATATGGGCATGAGCAGCGAAGGGAAAGCCCTTTGGGGTCATCATATTTTTGAACGGTTACTTTATAAAACGTGGTGTAGCTGTCATCCCTAACTCTGAATTGCACGGAGTGCATCAGTTCGTCGTGCTCAACCAGTTCCACATATCGTAACGAGTAGATCTTTTTACCACGACGAATTACTTCGTCGGTGCCTGAGTTGTAAATATATTTAATAAAAAAAGGTAGTGCCAAGAACAATAAATTTTTAATTCACAATGCTTTTTTCTCCGGATACTTTGGTTATGAAAAGAGCAATCTGCAAAAGTAAAGAAAATTTAAAGCAGGTGAAAGGCTGTTTTGAAGAAATAAGATGGTTTTCTGTTTTTTAAGGAAATTTTTATCCCGAAACCAATCTTCCATTTTTGTAAAGGGATAAAACATTGGCATTGTCCATTGTTAAGCAAAACCTGATATCTTCTTCCAGGCCATAGTTCATAAGGCGATGAAAGTGAGAAGCATTTTTTTCTTTCATAAAATTAAAGAGATCGCCATTTGCCTGTAGAAACAACGTTTCTGCTATTAAGGTGGCATCACAATTACTTTGATAATTATTTTTTATCCGGTTTATAACCGCACCGGCAAATAAAGTATCTTCTATATTGACCTTGTTTTTCCAGGCTGCACAAGCAAGGAGCACAGTTTTATTTTGAGAAATCAGGTAATCACAAACAGCCGAAATGTTGCAGAAAGAACCCGTGATAATTGCTTTGGCATTGGCTGCAAGCGCCATGTGCAAAAGCCTGGTGCCGTTGGTGGTAGTAAGCACCAGGGTTTTTCCTTTTATAAATTCGGGAGTATATTGAA
>DATCWN010000050.1:0-6104 GCA_036566285.1 Hanamia sp. | reverse complement strand
TAACAGCAGAAACCGGCTTTGCTTTTTTATTTGCATGAGCCACATTTGATTGAGCATTAAGGGCGATAGAAAAGGCAAGACAAGAAATAATTGTAAATGCTTTTTTCATTTTCGATATATTTAAACGATTTCAAAGATAGTAAAACGAAAGATAAGGTTGCAAATTGTGCCAATCTTCAAGGTTTTTTAACATTCATCATTTATTGATATTTTTGCCTAATGAATACCAACGAAATCAATGAAGAGTACCTCCTCGAAAGTTTGTCTTTTGACAAGTTCAAGCAGGAAGTACTAAAGGATTATAATGTTGTTTGTATTAGCAGGGAAGCAAGTTTGCTTGCCCGAAAAGAAGTGCTTACGGGGAAAGCCAAATTCGGAATTTTCGGCGATGGTAAAGAAGTAGCGCAAGTGGCAATGGCAAAATTTTTTATGCCCGGAGATTTCAGATCAGGTTATTATCGCGATCAGACTTTTATGTTTGCAAGCGGCCTCGCCACCGTTGAACAATTTTTTTCACAATTATATGCTGACCCCGATATAAATAATGACCCCTTTAGCGCAGGACGCCAAATGAATTCGCATTTTGCCACAAAATTTGTGGATGAAAATGGCGATTGGCTGCCGCTGGCAAATAAGAAAAATATCTCTGCGGATATTGCCCCCCCCGGCGGGCAGATGCCACGGGCTTTGGGTTTGGCTTTTGCTTCAAAAGTTTTTAGAGAAGTAAAAGATCTTCAACAAATGACGCATCTGAGTAACAATGGAAATGAAATTTGCTTTTGTACCATTGGCGACTCTTCCACTTCTGAGGGACATTTTTGGGAAACAATTAATGCTGCAGGCGTATTGCAAATTCCGCTTGCCGTTTTTGTTTGGGATGATGGCTATGGCATTTCTGTTCCCAAAGAATACCAAACTACCAAATCATCTGTTTCAAAAGTATTAAGTGGCTTTCAAAAAGAAGAAGGTACCAACGGCATTAATATCTACAAATTAAAAGGATGGGATTATGCAGGCATGTGTGAGATATTAGAAGGCGCCATAAAAAACATACGCGAAACTCATACGCCGGCTTTGTTCCATGTAGAAGAGCTGACTCAGCCACAAGGCCATTCCACTTCGGGTAGCCATGAACGTTATAAATCGCATTCAAGACTTGCATGGGAAAAAGAATGGGATGGCAAAAGGCAAATGCGCGAATGGATCCTTGCCAATGCCTTAGCCGAAGAAAGTGAATTAGATGAAATAGAAACAGCCGCAAAAGTTTCTGCAAAGCAAAGCCGTAAAAACGCCTGGGAAAAATGTAATACACCCATAAAAAAACAGGTAGATGAAACGATACATCTTTTAGAAACTTTTTTGGCGAAGGAGGAAGGCAATGCGTTGGTGAAAAGAAGTATCAGCGACCTGAAATCTTTACGCGATCCCCTGCGCAGAGATGTAATGAGAGTGTTGACCACCTTACTAATGAATAATGCACCATCCGGTAATTCACTTGCTGAAATAAAAGATTATTATGAAAAACTAAAAAAAGAAAATGCGGAATTGTTCAACAGTTCTTTGTACAATGAAGGGGCAAAATCAGCATTAAAAGTTACTGCAGTAGCACCACAATATCACCAGGATGGCGGAATGGTAAACGGGTTTAAAATACTAAACCAGTATTTTGACCAGCTATTTTCATCTAATAAAAAAGTAATCGCATTTGGCGAAGACCTTGGTAAAATCGGAGATGTAAACCAGGGCTTCAGCGGCCTGCAGGAAAAATATGGCAAAGAAAGGATTTTTGATACCGGCATCCGCGAATTAACTATTATGGGACAGGGAATAGGCCTGGCGCTGCGCGGTCTTCGCCCCATAGCAGAAATACAATACCTCGATTATTTATTATTTGGATTAGAGCCTTTGAGCGATGATGTATGCACCACGCATTTTCGTACCAAAGGCCAGCAAAGTATTCCACTTATTGTGCGTACACGCGGGCACAGGCTGGAAGGAATATGGCACAGCGGCTCGCCGATGGGAATGGTTATAAATGCACTTCGCGGAATGTATGTGTGCGTGCCCAGGAATATGACACAGGCAATTGGATTTTACAATACTTTATTGCAGGGCAATGATCCGGCTATTGTGATAGAATGCCTGAATGGCTACCGGCTCAAAGAGAAGTTGCCCTCCAATTTAACCGAATACAGGATACCGTTAGGAATACCTGAAATTATAAAACCGGGGGAAGACATTACCATAGTTTCCTACGGATCCACTTTACGAATTATTAGCGAAGCGGCAGAGTCTCTTGATAAAATGAACATAAGTTGCGAAATCATAGATGTGCAAACCCTTTTGCCTTTTGATAGTAACCATTCCATTCTTGATTCATTAAAGAAAACCAACAGGATTGTTTTTATTGATGAAGATGTGCCAGGCGGGGCTTCCGCATTTATGTTCAATAAAGTAATGGAAGAGCAGGGAGGTTATCGCTGGCTGGATGTGGCGCCACGAACTTTAACGTCAAAAGAACATCGCCCATCTTATGGTAGCGATGGAGATTATTTCAGTAAACCCAATGTGGAAGATGTGATAAAAGTGGCCATGGAAATGATGGAAGAATAAAGCCATTTGGCAATTTCAGATCTAATGCGTCATGTCTTATTTCCATTCTAAAACAATTCTAAACTTTCTAAACTTTTTCTCTAAACTTTTCTCTAAATCTTCTAAACCTTTCCCCAAAAAAACCTACACACCTATATGATAACCAATTCAGACAAACATTTTATAAATGACTGGAACGAACAAAAAAGCGGCCCCAAGTGGAAATTTTATTTATTGTTTTCAATCGCCTGGTCTGTTATCTCATTCCTTGTCATTTTTTTTCTTACTAAATTGTTCACGAATTTATGGGAAACCGGTGGCCAAAATCTCATCTATGTTCTTGTTTCCATCTCTATCATTTCGGGGGTTCTTTCCACCCATTTTTCGTATGTGATAAATGAACGTCGCTATAAAAAAATTTTAGAAAAGGACAAAGAGAATTAAGCAGATAACTGGCTCTTGGGTATTTTATTTTTTGCAGCAATATCCTGTATAATTTTTATTGCCTGCTCTCTTGAGTTTTCAATAAAAAGTAAATGCGTATTCATACCGCCACAAATAACGCCGGCAAGATAAATGCCTTTTACATTCGTTTCAAAATTCGTTTCATCATAAGAAGGCTTGCAAACTTCGTCATCCGAAATTTGAATTCCCATGCTGCGCAAAAAACTTAGGTCAGGCTGGTACCCGGTCATGGCAAGCACCCAGTCATTTTCCAAAGTAATCATTCCTTCGGGTGTTGAAATATCCACTTCCTTTTCACGAATCTCTTTCAGCTCCGAATTAAAAAATGCCTTGATGGAACCTTCTTTAATCCGGTTTTCTATATCCGGTTTTACCCAATATTTTACGCGGTTGCTTATTTCATTTCCGCGAATCACCATGGTTACTTCGGCGCCTTTCCGCCAGGTTTCCAGGGCCGCATCTATGGCCGAGTTAGCTGCACCTACTACCAATACTTTTTGAAACGCGTAAAAATGCGGATCATCATAATAATGTTTTACTTTTTTTAATTCCTCCCCTTTTACATTTAAAAGAAAAGGGATGTCGTAAAAGCCCGTTGCAACAATTAAGTTGATACTTTCATACTCCGACCGGGAAGTTTTTATTTTAAAGTGTTCCTCAATACTTTGAACGCCCACTACTTTTTCAAACAAATGAATCCGCAGATTGAACGAGGTAACAATCCGCCTGTAATATTCCAGGGCTTCGCTTCTTGTGGGTTTATTGTTATTGCTCACAAACGGAACATTACCAATCTCCAGCCTTTCACTTGTGCTGAAAAAGGTCATGTTCACCGGATAGTTAAATAATGAATTTACCAGAACTCCTTTTTCTAGAATGAGATATTGTAAACCCGCTTTTTTTGCTTCTATTCCGCAGGCAAGCCCGATGGGACCGCCGCCAATAATGATAACATCATATAAATTATTCTTCATGGAATCACGAAGTTATTATAATAATCTGCGGTTGCAGCCAGTTTTAATTTTTGGGCTTTTTATAGAAATGATTTCAGAAGATACAACATTGACTTCAACACATACAGCAATGACCTTAACACGTACAGCAATGAGCTTAACATGGGCAGCAATGAGCCTAACACGTACAGCAATGAGCTCAACGTGTACAGCAATGAGCTTAACACGTACAGCAATCACTTCAACACGTACAGCAATGATCTTAACACCTACAGCAATGACTTCAACACATACAACAATGACTTCAACACATACAACAATGACTTCAAAGAATAGGGAAATGCTCTTAAGAGGTATATAAATAAAAAAACCAGGAGGGTTTAGAAAGATGATGCTAAATCAGAAGAGTCTCAAAAAAACCTCCTTGGGTTAACACTGTGGGAATCCCCAAGGATATCCTTCGTCCAAAGAAAAGTCGAGACGATTTTCTTAAGTAAATGACGAGATGGAGACACCCATAGAGGACGCCTCTACCTATCTCATAAAATACATTTTACCATAACCTTTTGTAAAGTATTTATCAGTAGTATCGCCATCATCTTTAAATTTCTCTAATGATTTTCCATTCAGATTGGTGAGCACGCGGTACAGATAAACCCCATTGGCTACTTTTTGTCCATACATGTCCGTGCCATCCCATTTGAACTCGGTAATATTTCTTCCGATACGCAAAGGCCCCAGTTCATCTTTGGTTATTTCCCTGATCACTTTGCCGGTAACCGTCAATATCTGAATGCGGATATTCTGTGGGACTACTGAACCTGTTACGGTAAATACAAACGATGTGGAAGTAGTAAAAGGATTGGGATAATTCAATAAATTTGAGATCATCGGCTTGCTGATGACCCTGAAATTAATACGATAATCCAAAGCGCCCGCTGTATTTCCAACAACATCTTTTCCGGAAACAATCAGTTCGTATTCCTCATCATCGCCGCTAAGCTGGGGCGAAAAATCTATAGTAGCAGTATTGTCGCCCTTCGCCATATCAGGTGCGGTAAATCTCATGGTATCATTATCAAAATGATAGGTTTTTAAAGACCCGTCTGGATAACGGATTTGAACCTTGAACAATGAAGTGTCGTTTAATAAAAGAAATTTACTTTCATCTTTTACCTTAATAAGTATATGCGGCCTTGCAGAAACAATGTCCCGGTTTAAAATATGAACGCCATCAAAAGTTACATCCAGCAAAGGATTGAAATTGTCCGGTTTTACATAAAAGTCTTTATAAAGAAAATTATTATAATGATACTCCTCCGGTTGGTCATTATCGGGGTTAAAATCTACGAATAAAGTATTGGCGCCGGAATAGGGCTTGGTATCTATGTCATATTTAAGCAGGATGGTATCGCCACTTATCAAAGGTTTTTGTTTTGGTAATTGCAAAAGATGAGTAACATTATTATTGTCAATTACCGAAAGCTTTACTTTCAAACTATCAAATGCGGGAATGCTTATGTTTTTAAAAGCAATTCCAAAATGCATTTTTTCTCCCTGGTCGAGTGTGTCTTTTACACTGAAAAATAAATTCGGAGTGAGCGCTCCCTCTGGTGCAGGAACATAATTCAACCGCCAGTATGATAACTGGTATGGCGTCAATTTCACACTGTCTATATTCCGCATTTTCAGTTGTATGTATGGATATTGCACGGCGTTTACAGAAGATATGTCCACATCCTGCTGAGATTTTTTTACATTGAATAAAACCGTGTTGTTTCCGGCATAGTCTATCCCAATAATTTGCACAGACGGGTCATCATCCGAATTAAGCTCCAGACTGGTTCCACGCCAATGCATTTCTTTCCACTCAACCGCAGGGCCAAATTTTGGTGAAGTAATATATCCTAAAGTATCAGGCGCAATGAAACTGTGCGATAATTGTATTTTATCATAAATGCCTTCTGAAAAAACAAAATCAGGATTGAATTCAGGATTATTTTTTTGGTACATAAAAATGAAAGCCCTCGGGCGATTGAAAGAATCAATGGAATAAAAACCCTGCGATTTTAATTCATGATATAATGAATTTCC
>DATCWN010000047.1:0-2511 GCA_036566285.1 Hanamia sp. | reverse complement strand
TTAATTCATTTTTTATAGAAACAAAAACAGCTTCATCAAAATTGACCAGATCCATTTTATTTACACACACACAAACAGCTTCAATTCTTAATAAAGAAGAAATGAATAAATGCCTCTTCGTCTGTTCAATAATTCCATGGCGCGCATCTATCAAAACAACGGATACATCAGCCGTGGAAGCGCCTGTAATCATGTTCCTGGTGTATTCTACATGTCCCGGAGTATCTGAAATAATGTATTTTCGATGTGGGGTTGAAAAATAAATATGCGCCACATCAATTGTAATTCCCTGTTCTCTTTCTGCTATCAATCCATCAGTCAATAAGGATAAGTCGGTAAAGTCAAGCCCTTTGCGTTTACTCGTTACCGTTATGGCTTCCAGTTTATCTTTAGTAAGCGATTTAGTATCGTAAAGTAACCGGCCAATCAAGGTACTTTTTCCATCATCCACACTCCCCGCAGTAGCAATTCTTAATACATCCATCTGGTCAATTTGAAATTTTTCTTTTTTAATTTGAATAATAAAATTTTAAAAATAGTCTTTTGTATTTAAAAATAACCTACCTGTTTTCTTTTTTCCATAGCGGCTTCCGACCGTTTATCATCAATGCGGGCGCCTCTTTCAGAAATAGTGGCGCCAATTATTTCATTGATCACGCTATCTAATGTATCCGCGTCAGATAGCACCGCCGCGGTACAGGTCATATCGCCAACAGTTCTGAATCTTACTTTTTCTTTATAAGGAATTTCATCTTCACTGGTATTTAAAAAGGAGGAGTAAGGCCAGTACAAACCATCACGCGAAATAATTTCTCTTTCATGCGCGAAATAAATGGAAGGTATCTCCAGCTTTTCTTCACGGATATAATTCCATACATCCAGTTCGGTCCAGTTTGATATAGGAAATACGCGAACATTTTCTCCTACATGTATGCGGCCATTCAGCATTTCAAATAATTCAGGCCTTTGTTTCTTCGCATCCCATTGCCCAAAGTCATCCCTCACAGAAAAGATTCTTTCCTTGGCTCTTGCTTTTTCTTCATCTCTCCTTGCGCCTCCAATGCAGGCATCAAATTTAAACTCTGCAATGGCATCCAGCAATGTAACTGTTTGCAAAATATTGCGGCTTGCATATTTACCTTTTTCTTCTTTTACTTTTCCTTTATCAATAGAATCCTGCACACAACGAACAATTAATTGCATGTCTTTTTCTTTCACCAGCCAATCTCTGAATTCAATGGTTTCAGAAAAATTATGCCCGGTATCTATATGCAACATCGGGAAAGGAACCTTTGCGGGATAGAATGCTTTCTTTGCCAGGTGTACCATGGTAATGGAGTCTTTGCCTCCGGAAAAAAGTAAGACAGGGTTTTCAAATTGAGCAGCCACTTCTCTCATGATATAAATGGCTTCGTGCTCAAGCTCACGTGGAAAATAGTTCTTTTCTTTATTCATTCTCTTATTATTTTTCGGTGTGTAATCCACACTCTTTTTGCGATGTTTCCCACCACCAGCGGCCGGCTCTTTCATCTTCGCCGGGCTTTATAGCGCGGGTACAAGGTGCGCATCCAATGCTAACAAATCCTTTATCATGCAAGGGATTGTAAGGGACTGAATATGTGTTAATATATTCGATCACTTCTTCGTAACTCCAGTTCAGCAAAGGATTGTACTTATATAATTGTTTTTCAGGCAGCCATTCTATTACGTGCAGATTTTTGCGAATTGCAGTTTGGGAAGATCTCAATCCTGTTACCCAAACTGAAGCTCCGGATAGAGCCCGGTTTAGCGGTTCCACTTTACGGATATGGCAACACAATTTTCTTTCTTCCACAGAATTATAAAATAAATTGATTCCGTTTTTATTCACCATATTTTCAACGGCGTCAGCTTTTGGAAAATAAATTTCAACCTTTCTTTTATAGCGGGCTTCCGTTTTTTCAATCAATTCGTAAGTCTCATTAAATAACCTTCCTGTATCAAGCGTGAAAACAGATATATCAATATTATTACGGGAAATAAGATCCATCAGCACCTGATCTTCCTGTCCTAATGAAGAAGAAAACTTTACTTTACCCGGAAATAATTCTGCTATTTTTTTTAATCCTTCCGCTGGGGAAACAGGGTTCAATATTTCTTCTAAATATTTTAAATCTTTCATGAACGGTTTGTAAAATGAGCCCATGCCCTATCGTGAAAATAGAAAAGGATAATTTTAGTAAATACTTCTACAGAGCCTATACTCAATGCAAACTTCCATTGGCCGGTTATAAAATAAGAAATAATGATAGTATCAAGGGTACCTATAATTCTCCATGAAATTCCTTTCACGAAACTGATAAGATGATCTTTCTTTTTTTCTGAAACGATTGCCTTATTCTTTACGAACAAATCCAATATCATACTTTAATAACTTTTAAGACAATTCAGGTTGTGGAGTGTAACGCAAATAAGGCTTCACTTCTCTTACACCTTTAGGAAATTTTACTTTTGCATCTTCAGTGCTTATTG
>DATCWN010000514.1:0-2807 GCA_036566285.1 Hanamia sp. | reverse complement strand
TTACCCAGGATGAAACCCAGCCGGGTGCACAGGCTATGTATTATGGCATTGGCTTTACAGATGATGACATGAATAAACCACAGGTGGGAATCGTGAGTATGGGTTACGAAGGAAATACCTGTAACATGCATTTGAATGATTTGGCAAAATTGGTAAAAGAAGGAGTTGGGAAAAATGATTTGATTGGACTCATATTTAATACCATTGGCGTTAGTGATGGCATGAGCAACGGCACCGATGGAATGCGTTATTCTTTAGTAAGCCGCGATATTATTGCCGATTCTATCGAAGCAGTTTGCGGTGCACAATATTATGATGGATTGATTGCATTGCCGGGCTGTGATAAAAATATGCCGGGTTCTGTAATAGCTATGGGAAGATTGAACCGGCCTGCTATAATGGTTTACGGAGGCACGATTGCGCCAGGTCATTATAAAGGACAAGACCTCAATATTGTTTCTGCGTTTGAAGCTTTAGGCCACAAACTTGCCGGAGATATTACTCCTGAGGATTTTAAACAAGTAGTACGTCATTCATGTCCGGGCGCCGGCGCCTGCGGCGGAATGTACACAGCTAACACGATGGCAGCAGCCATAGAAGCTCTCGGAATGAGTTTACCTTATTCATCTTCCAACCCGGCATTGAGCGAAGAGAAAAAGAATGAATGCCTGAATGCAGGAAAAGCCATTCAGCTTTTATTGGAAAAAGATATTAAGCCCAGAGACATAATGACAAGAAAAGCATTTGAAAATGCGGTAACTCTTGTGATTATCTTAGGTGGTTCTACCAATGCCGTACTTCATTTAATAGCAATGGCAAAAAGTGTGGATGTAAAATTAACCCAGGACGATTTTCAACATATCAGTGATAAAATTCCCATGCTTGCCGATTTTAAACCAAGCGGAAAATACCTGATGCAGGATCTTCATGAACATGGCGGCATACCGTCTGTGATGAAATATTTATTGAAACAAAATTTATTGCATGGAGATTGTTTAACAGTAACCGGAAAAACAATAGCAGAGAATTTAGAAAACGTGCCTGACCTGGATTTTGAAAAACAAAATATTATTCATTCATTAGAAAATCCTATTAAAAAAACAGGCCACTTACAAATATTATATGGCAATCTTGCCAAAGGCGGAAGCGTGGCAAAGATTACCGGCAAAGAAGGAGAAAAGTTTACAGGCCCTGCCAGGGTTTTTCATGGCGAGCAACATTTGATAGAAGGAATTAATTCAGGAAAAATAAAACATGGAGATGTGGTGGTCATCAATTATGTAGGCCCACGCGGAGCGCCCGGAATGCCGGAAATGCTGAAACCAACTTCAGCGCTGATTGGGGCCGGACTTGGTAAAAGTGTAGCACTGATTACCGACGGAAGATTCAGCGGAGGCACTCATGGATTTGTCGTCGGACATATTACTCCTGAAGCGTACGAAGGCGGGGTAATAGCCTTGGTAGAAGACGATGATGTAATAGAAATTGATGCTTCTTCCAATAAACTGAACTTGCATGTAAGTGAAGAAGTGATTGCAGAGAGAAGAAAAAATTGGAAACAACCGCCACTTTCAGCAACGAAGGGGATTTTATTCAAATACGCAAAATGCGTACACAGTGCAGCCGAGGGCTGTGTTACGGATGAAGATTAATGAGGTGAATGGTCAATGGTGAAGAGGTGAATGGTCAATGGTCAATAGTTTCCAATTGGTTATTCATCATTCAAAAAAAATAATTTTAGAACAAATCATTTACAAAAAAATAAAAAATAAAAAATGATACGGATAATATTCAGCATTGACTATTCACCATTGACCATTCGCAAAAAAAAATAAATAATAACCGGTCAATATTCACCATTGACCATTCACCATTGAACATTTGATCACAATAAATAAAAAAATAAAATTATGGTAGAAGCTAAAAAACAAACAAACACAAAAGCCTTACCTACGCAGGATATGAAAGAAGAGATTACCGGTTCTGAAGCATTGATACTTTCACTTTTGGCGGAAGATGTGGATACTATTTTTGGTTATCCGGGCGGCGCTATCATGCCTGTTTATGATGAGCTTTATCATTATGCCGATAGAATCAACCATCTTTTAGTAAGGCACGAGCAGGGATCCATTCACGCTGCACAGGGCTTCGCGCGGGTTACCGGAAAAGTAGGCGTTGTGTTTGCTACTTCGGGGCCTGGCGCCACCAATTTAATTACTGGTATAGCAGATGCCATGATAGACAGTACGCCTGTAGTTTGCATTACAGGCCAGGTACCCTCTCATCTTTTGGGTACCGATGCCTTCCAGGAAATTGATGTAATGAATATTACCGCACCGGTTACCAAATGGAATGTACAGATAACGAGAGCGGAAGATATTTGCAAAACAGTCGCCAAAGCCTTTTACATTGCTCAAAGCGGAAGGCCCGGTCCGGTGGTAATCGATATTACCAAAGATGCGCAATTTTCAAAAACAAGTTTTCATTATGAAAAGTGCAGCCAGTTAAGAACCTATCATCCGATTCCTGAAATAGATACTACTAAAATAGAAGATGCGGCCTTGCTCATTAATGCAGCAAAGAAACCGTATATTCTTGCCGGCCAGGGAATCACACTTTCGGGTGCTACTAAAGAATTGATCGCCTTTGCCGAAAAAGGAAATATTCCTGTAGCCTGTACCCTGTTGGGGTTATCAGGCTTCCCTACCGATCATCCTCTGTATGTTGGTTTTTTAGGAATGCATGGAAATTACGGACCTAATGTAAACACCAATGAATGCGATTTACTGATCGCTGTAGGAATGCGT